>JBAPSR010000317.1:0-7604 GCA_049281755.1 Binataceae bacterium (SeqCode) | reverse complement strand
GCTCGATCCCGCCTACGCGCAACGCTGGGGCGAAAAGCTCGGCCATCTGATGTTCTTCGAGGCGGCAGCCGGCGCGTCAGGCGCCGCTCGCGCCGTTTTGGATGCCGCCTCGGAATGGCTGCGCGGGCAGGGGGCCGTCGCGGCGCGCAGCGGATTCTATCTGCCGCTGGATATGCCGTTCGTAATCGACGAGTACGACGCGCTGCCGCCGAACATGATGCGCCAGAATCCGGACTACTATCATTCGATGATCAAAGACGCGGGCTTCTTCTGCGAGAAGGGGATGGTCGATTACAAGATCGAAGTGACTCCGGAATTGATCGCGCGCTACCGCAGCGCGCTCGAGGCGGCGCTGCGCGCCGGGTTCGAGCTGGTGACGCTTGCCGACATTGCGCAGGAAAAGCGCGCCGCCGAGTTTGGTCCCGCGTTCAACGAGGCGTTCTACAACCACTGGGGCTATGTCGTCGCGAGCCAGGACGCGATGACCGAGATGATGATGTTCGTCGAGCTGATGGGCGGGCTGGAGACCTCGATTTGCGCGTACCAAAACGGCGAAGTCGTCGGCACGCTGATGGTCGCGCCCGAAGAAACCGCGCACGCGGTCCTGCGTCCGGGCCGGGTGCTCAAGGATTCGGAGAAGCTCAATTTTCTCGGCATCGGAGTGCGCGAGCCGGCGCGCGGGCGCGGACTCAACCTCGCGATGGCGGCGCAGACGTACTTGAAGCTTATCGATCGCGGCGCGAAATATTTGAGCTACACGCTCGTCGTCGACGACAACTGGCCCTCGCGGCGCACGGCGGAAAAGCTCGGCGCGAAGGTCTGCGCGAACTACGTCGTCTATCGCCGCGACTTCCGCGCGTAGCAGTTGCCCGCGCGGTGCCGATTGCTTCGCTCGCGCCGCGTGTTCCCTGCTGAACACCCTCTCCCGGAGGAAAGCTTTGCATAACCAGTCTGAGGAGTGCGCCGCTGCGTAAGGGCGAGATTCCTCGCGACCTCTGCCGCGCGGCATGAAGCATACGAAGGCGATAAGCGTTGTCTGATCGCGCTCGGAATGACACACAGCCAGGAGAAAATGTCATTCCGAGCGCGCACTGGTAATGCATAGTGACGTGCGCATCACTAAGGGTGGCGAGGATCGCGAGGAATCTCGCTCTCGGCGCCAGCACACTTTCCGAAGGGTTATGCAAAGGTCTTCTTCGGGAGAAAGCGGCGCTTCGCGTCTTCTCTTTTATAATCGCGCCGCGCTGAGATCGGGTCCTCATCTAACCGTGTGCCAGTGGAGCCTCCCTGTCAGGGCGAGGGATCGGACGGCGGGCGACGCGCTGTGGATGGCGAAGCAAAAAAAAAACGGCGCGGGTGTAAAACCGCGCCGTTTGAGGAATTTGCGGGTCAGACGACTTTCAGGATGCTCTGCGGATATTGCTCGTTGGGATCGACGCCGGGCGCCATCTCGTAGAGGGTCGACTTGTCCACCACCAGTTGGCCGTCGTCACCGACGTAGATCTTGAAGCGATCCATCGGGCGCGGCGCAGGGCCTTCGAAGTTCAGGCCGCTGATGTAATAGCCCGAACCGTGGCACGGGCATTTGAACTTCTGCTCAGCCTTGAGCCATCGCGGGGTACATCCGAGGTGAGTGCACTTGGCGAAGATTGCGTAGAACCCGGCCTTGGTCCGGATGATCCAGGTGCGGAAGTCCTGCTTGTACTTTTCGCTGACTTCGCCGACCACGTAGTCGCTGGGGAAGCCGGCTTTGAATTTCGACGGCGGCAGAAACAGCACGCGCGGAAATGCCGAGCGCACCGCGGCGAGCAGCCCGATGGTCGTGACCGCGCCGAAGCCGCCCCATCCGAGGCGCCCCAGAAAATCGCGCCGGCTCCATAGCGAGCCGATCTCCGCCTTTTCCTTATCGCGTTTGGCGCGTTCGCGCGCCTGTTCATCGGCGCGCCACTTCGCCAATTCAGCCGGATCGGTTGGAGCTTTGCCTTTGGATGCCGCAGCCATTTGAAACCCTCATGGCCTCAGAGTCGGGACGAGCCGGATTAGGCCCGTCCATTCAGTTAGACGTTATCGATTAGCAGAAATTCTAACCCGGTGAGGTGGATGAATTCAAGGAAGCCGCGATCCGGTGGAAAAAAGGACGCTTATTCAATCGCTAACCGGCTAATGCAGAGCGGGCTGACCCGACGGCGATGCGGCCGCCGGCGCGGCCGTTTGCGGCGCGATCGGAGTGACCGGGGCCAGCGGCTGAAGCGGAACAATCACCACGTCGTGATGCGTGGCGCCAGAGCTATCGGTCATCTCGTCGGGCGGCGGCAACTCGGCGATCGGCGGGACGCTGACCTTCTCGTTGTCGGTGTTGGCGCCCAGTACGGGCGCAAGGAAAGTATCGGTCGCAAGGTAATGGAGAGGGCGCGCGATGCCCCATTCCAGCGCGAAGCCGATCGGTGCGACAACATAGCTCAGAAGCTTGAGCGGCTGCGAATCGTCGTCGGTGTACTCTTTGGGACTTTGCTTATCGAGGTCTGAGTATTGCGCGTGCGCAAAACTCGGCGCACACAGGATCAATGCCGCGCCCAGGAACATTGCTGCTCGTCGCATGGCATAAACTTTGGCCTCGATTCCTCGATCTGTCAACCATGCGCCAGCTCCGCGATCCCGTACTTGCGTTCATCGGCTGCGCCGCGCAATCTACCGCAATGCGATCCCGACGGGGGAGATTACTGGGTGCGGGTTGCGGGGCGGCGCTACTGGCGATCGCGTTTCTGATTACCGGGAGAATGCCGGCGCGCGCCAAGACTGCCTCCAGCGCGGCGGTAGCGGGCGCGACCACCTATATAGGACTCGACAACGACATCTACTATTGCGCGAGCGGATGCGCCAAGCCGGATTGCCTGACCTGCCCGATCGCGGGCGAACACGTGCGCCGCGACACTTCGGGCTCGATCCGCGCCGCCGCATTTCGGACCGCCGACGAGCCCGATGAACCCGAGCAGGCCGCGAGCCGGTATGGATGGCCGACTTTCTCGCCCGACGCTACGCAGATCGCCTATTCGTCGATCGTCCGCAGCAAGTCGGGAACCAGCTTTGGGCTTTGGGTATACGATCTGAAAAAGCGTGAGGCGATTCAGGTCTTCGCGAGCAAACACGAGCGGGTCGATTACATCTATTGGCTCCCCGACGGTCAGCATCTCTCGTTTCTGCTGGACGAGCCGGCGGGACTTTCGCTGATGATCGCGGAAGTGAAGGAGCACGCGCCGATCCGGATCGTGATGACCGGAGTGCCGGTGTACTTCGCGTGGGGACCCTCGCCGGGGCTGCTCGCGGTGCATGTGTCGGGCGCCGATGATCCTGAATCGAGCGAGCGGGTTGAGCTGATCACGCTGACAGACACCAACCAGGTGGTGAACAAGGTACTGTCGCACGGACGCTCGCCGTTCAAGACGCCATGCTGGTCGCGCGATGGCAAGCATCTGGCCTGGATTGCAAACAATCATGCGGAGGCGAACCTGGTGGTAGCCGACGCCGACGGGCAGCATCCGCGCTCGATGGTCAGCCTGCCGATTGGTGACACCAGTTTCGAGTGGTCGCCGGACTCGCGGCATATCGCGTATGCGACGACCGTGATTCCGCACGACCCGACGTTTCACGAGATCAAGCTGGTGGATATCAGTGACGCGACTTCGCGGACCCTGACCAAGGACACGGTCGCGGCATATTTTTTCTCGCCCGACGCGCGCTACCTTGCCTATATCGCAGTGCCGGAAGAAAAGCCTTTCTACACCTGGGAGCTGATCGATCTTAAGACCGGAAAGACTCGTGCGCTGGGCAATTTCGTATCCACGCAGGAGGAGTCGGTTTCCTATCGCTTCTTCGAGCAACTCGCGCTCTCGCACAGCACCTGGTCGCCCGATTCGAAAGCGATCATTTACGCCGGCGTGCGGCTTCTCGCGGTGCCGACCCAGGCGCTTCCGATGACGCCACCGCCGTCGGTGTGGAGCCTGCCAATCGACGGCAGCGCGCCGCACGCGATCGGCGAAGGCGTAGTCGCCTTCTACGCACCGGCGGTAGCTAAGTAGTCCGCGGCGCCGCTAGCGGCGCGGTGGGCGGAGTTTTTGGATCGCGCCGGGGTCGGCGCCGGACTCGGCGCCAAGATCGTCGAGCTTGCGGTAGAGGGTTTTGCGATCGATTCCCAGAATCGCGGCGCACTCGCTCTTGTTGCCGTCCACGGCGGCGAGCGTGGCGCGGATGTACTCGCGCTCGAGTTGCTCCAGCGGCATCCGCTGCGCGACCGCGCCTTCGAGGTTGATCCGTTGCGGGTTGGCGCCGGCGATGCGCGGTGGCAGGTCGTCGCGCGTGATCCGGTCGCCGGTGCACAACACCATCGCGTACTGGATCGCGTTCTGGAGTTCGCGCACGTTGCCGGGCCACGGATGGCGCAGAAGCAGGTCGATCGCATCATCCTGGATCGCAAGCGGCGTGCGTCCGGATTCAGCCGCGGCGCGCGCCGCGAAATGGCGCGCGAGCATCGCGATATCCTCGGGCCGTTCGCGCAGCGGCGAAATTGCGATCGTGACGGTTGCAATCCTGTAGTACAGATCAGTGCGAAAGCGCCCGGCGGCGATTGCCGCCTCGAGTTTGGCGTTAGTCGCCGCGACTACGCGCACGTCGACCGGCGTCTCGCGCGTGGCGCCGATCGGACGCACGCGGTGATCCTCGAGCACGCGCAACAGCTTGGCCTGCAGCGCCTGCGGCAGCTCGCCGATCTCGTCGAGGAAGATGGTTCCACCGGCGGCAGCCTGGAACAGCCCGGTCTTTGATTGGCGCGCGTCGGTGAACGCTCCGCGTTCGTAGCCGAACAGCTCGCTTTCAAGCAGGGCGTCGGGAATCGCCGCGCAGTTAATCGCGACAAACGGGCCGGCGCGGCGCGCGCTGTGGTAATGCAGCGCGCGCGCGAACAGATCCTTGCCGACTCCGCTTTCGCCGGTGATCAGAACGCTCGCGGGGCTGTCGGCCATCTGGCGCAGGATTTCCAGTTGCGCGCGCATCCGCGGGCTGCGGGTCACGATCGTGTCGAGCCCGTAGCGTTCGGCCAATTCGTCGCGCAGGCGATTGACCTCGCGGCGCAGGCGCCGATCCTCGAGCGCGCGCTCGACCACCAGGGTCAGCTCATCGTTGCTGAACGGCTTGGTGATGTAGTCAAACGCGCCCAGCCGCATCGACTCGATCGCGGTCTGGATCGATCCGAACGCGGTAATGATCACCACCGGCAGTTCCGGGGTTACGGTTTTGAGCCGCGCCTGCAACTGATGCCCGGTCATCCCACTCATCCGCAGGTCCGAGATCAGCAGATCGGGATGCTCGGATGCGGCGAGCTGCAATGCGGCGTCACCCGAGCCCGCGCGCAGGACGCGATAGCCCTTGTCGCCCAGGACGTCGCCCAGCATGTCGACCATGTCCGGGTCGTCATCGACGACCAGGATCGAAAAGTCCACCGGGGCGGGATTCATGCGGTCCTCCTGAGGGTGATTTCGCCGGCGGCGTCGGCGAGCGGCAGGAGGACGACGACTCGAGCGCCGAACTGCGATGACTCGAGGCCGATTTCGCCTTGATGGTCGCGCACGATCGCTTCGCTCACGGCGAGTCCCATGCCGGTGCCTTTGCCGGGTTCCTTGGTGGTGAAGAATGGATCAAACACCCGGGTGAGGACGTCGGGCGCCACGCCCGGCCCGGTATCCGCAAAGGTGACCCGCACTGCTGCGCGCCCGGCGTGAGTTACGGGAGCGGCGGCGACGCTGAGCGTTCCACCTCCGGGTCCCATCGCGTCGAGCGCGTTGATCGCAAGGTTGACGAATACCTGCTGGAGCTGGTCGGCGTCGCACAGCACCTCGATTGGCTGCGCGCCGAGCTCGACGACGCAGCGCACGCCGCGGCGCGCAGTTTCGGTTTCCAAAAGCGCGAGCGTGCGCTGGATGATCGTGCGCAGGTCGCAGAGCGCAAACGACCGTTCGCGCCGCGAGCCGAGGTCCAGCAGCATTCGTACGATCCTCGTGATGCGGTCGATCTGGTTGATGATGATCTCGAGACCCTCGGCGGTGCGCGGCGGATTCTGCGCATTGGAATTAAGATGCTCGGCGCGGCCGCGAATCACCCCCAGCGGAGTTCCAATCTCATGTGCGAGGCCCGAGGCCAGCGTGCCGATGGCGGCGAGCTTGTCGGCGCGCCTGAGCCTGCGTTCGAGTTCGAGTTTGCGCTCGGTCTCGTCGAGCAGGCGCCGGCGCGCGATTTCCAAATCGTCGGCCAGCCGGCGGAACTCCGCGCCGAGGAACTCGACTTCATCACCGACGCCGTCACTGTCGAAGGTATCGTCGCTCGAGATGCGCGCCACCTTGGCCGAGAGATCCGCCAGAGGACGGGCGACGTAGCGATGGCTCACCACCGGAATCAGCATCGCGATCAGACCCGCGAGCAACAGCGACGCGAGCACCGCTTGCTCGACCCGGGCGCGCAGATCGCTCTCGACGTCATTCCAGCGCTGCGCGACCAACAGAATCCCCATGGGAGTGCCAGCGCGGTTTTTAAGTGCGACCGCGCGGCAGAACCAATCGCGATCGCCGACGGTCTGCATGAATTCCACGCCGTCGCCGTTGAGCGCGAGAGTCAGCAGCGCGGGCTCCGGCGGCGGCTCGATCGGATATCCGTGCAGTGACAGCATCCTGTGGCCGTCGATTCCGAAGACCGCGGCGTTGACCGACTCTTCGCGGGTTCGTTCCAGCGCAAGGCGAACGTCGTCCCATTCCCCGAGCTCGATATCCTGCCCGAGCGCCGCGCCGAGTGCGCGCGCGGTCGCGCGAGTCTCGAGCTTGAGATCGTTTACGTACGTCAGGGTCGCCTGGCGCACGCCGAAATACATGTAGGCGGCAAGCACTGGGAACATGCAGATTAGCAAAATAGCGGTCAGGCGCGTCGCGATCTTCACGGCGTCATAGTGTGATCTCGCAGCAGGGTCTATGGCAAACGACACGATGGCACTCCTTCGCTCGGGAGGTCTGCCTCGAAGTCATCGTTATAGAAGTGCCTCGCGATCCCGAGATACTTCCTGGCGTTTCCAAAACAGCTCAGATTTTCGCTGGTCTTAAGCAAACAAGGCGGGTATAACGATGAAGAATCTTCACTTGACCAATCGCTTAGACACCTCTGATTCGCCTGTTATGAACACGCACGCGCCCCAATCAAATGGCCGATCGCGATCAGATTTAGCTCTCGCGGGAAATCAGAGCGATTCTTGTCGACGGCAGGTTTTCCAGTCGTCGCGGAGAATGCTCCGGCGTGCAGTAGGCTTGCTGATTGTGCTCAGCGTCGCGGCGAACCTCGCATCGTGCACCAGCATGGGAATCGACCATCCTGCGCTGCGCGACAGTATCGACTACGGTCCGCCCGAAAATGTCCGGCTGTGCGTCCTGCTCGACAACGGCATCACTCAATCCGATGCGACTGCGCTGCTCAAAAGCTGGAACGATGAGGCGAAGATCTACAATCTCTATCTGCAGCCCGTCTCTTATGAAAACTTCCCGCGACAGGGCTTTTTTCACACCGAAATCCTCGAG
>JBAPSR010000316.1:0-2025 GCA_049281755.1 Binataceae bacterium (SeqCode) | reverse complement strand
TCGATTTCGAGCTCGGCGGCTTCATCGAGCGTCAGCGTCGCCGACGCATCGAGCATCCGCATCAGGGTCGGATATGAGATCTCAGGCCGTCGTAGAATCTCGATCGCCCGCGACGAGTGCGCGAGAGGCGTCGAGTCCGCGGCGAGGAGCAGGGCGTTCACGCTGTCGCTCGCGGGGACGGCCAGCGATTCGAGCCGTGCGATCTCCGCCGCGACGTGCGCGGCCTTCGCCTCAACGCGATCGCCAGCGCGCGCGTCGAGGAGCCCGAGCCGCGACCCGATTGCCGAGAGGCGACGGTCGGCGTTGTCTTCGCGCAGCAGCAGCCGGTACTCGGCGCGCGAGGTGAACATCCGGTACGGCTCGCCGCCGATTCCACGTGTAACGAGATCGTCGATCATCACGCCGATGTACGCCTGGTCGCGTCGCAGGAGCATCGGCGGATCGCCACGGACGGCGAGCGCGGCGTTGATTCCGGCGACTAAACCCTGTGCAGCAGCCTCTTCATATCCTGTCGTGCCATTGAGCTGTCCAGCAAAATATAACCCGTCTAAGAGCTTCGTTTCGAGGCTAGCGTTCAATTGAGTAGGATCTGAGAAATCGTATTCAATCGCATATCCGGGCCGCATCAACTCGGCCTGTTCGAGTCCTGCGATCGAATGAACCATCGCAACCTGGACGTCGAGGGGCAGACTGGTGGACAGGCCGTTGGGATAGACCTCGACGGTGTCGCGGCCTTCGGGCTCGAGGAAAATCTGATGGCGTTCCTTGTCGCGAAAACGCATCACCTTGTCCTCGACCGACGGGCAGTAGCGCGGGCCGCGGCTCTGGATCACGCCGGAGTACATCGGCGAGCGGTCGATTCCGGCGCGGATAATTTCGTGGGTGCGGGCGTTGGTGTAGGTCAGATGACACGGGATCTGCGGCTGTGTGATCCGTTCGGTGCGGAACGAGAAAGGCGGAGGCGGCTCGTCGCCGGGCTGAACCTCCAACGCCGAGTAGTCGATCGTGCGCGCGTCGAGGCGTGGGCAGGTGCCGGTCTTCAGGCGGCCGATCCGGAAGCCGTGATGCGCGAGGTCGTCGCTGAGTCCCATCGCGGCGAAGTCGCCGGCGCGGCCCGCGTTGAAGTTGCGCAACCCGATATGGACCAGCCCCTTCAAGAACGTGCCGGTCGTGAGGATCACGCTGGCGCCCTCGAAGACCTCGCCGATTTGCGACTCGACGCCGCGCACTCGCCGACCTTCGACGATCAGGCGCTCGACGCTCGCCTGGCGAATCGTCAGGTTGTCTGCGGACTCGAGTACGCGCTTGCTGCGCGCGCGATAGGCGGCCTTGTCGGCCTGGGCGCGGCGCGCGCGCACGGCGGGGCCTTTGCGCGTGTTGAGGAAGCGGAACTGGATTCCGGTTTCGTCGATCGCGAGGCCCATCTCGCCGCCGAGCGCGTCGATCTCGCGCACCAGGTGGCCCTTGCCGATTCCGCCGATCGCGGGGTTACACGACATCTGGCCGATATGGTCGAGGTTGAGCGTGAGCATCAGGGTGCGCGCGCCCATCCGCGCGGAGGCGAGTGCGGCTTCGATTCCGGCGTGTCCGGCGCCGACGATTATCACGTCAAACTGCATGGCGATGGAGGCAGGATTATTGCGCGGCGTGGCGCCGCGCGCAAAGAGTGGGAGTGCGTGCCTCGGTGAGGGATCGGCGCAGTGCGCCCTCACCCTGCGTGTCACGAGGCTTGCGAAAGAAGCGCAAGCCTTGCGCCACGCTGCCCTCTTCCGGTGGGAGAGGGTATTTGCAAGAGACTAGAAATTCTACAAAATGTCTTAATCCGTGCGGGCGAGATGCTTTGAGCCCTCGGCGTAGCTTAGCTTGGACAATTGCTTGCGATTCGCGGTGAGAAAGGCGCGGACCGCGCGGGCGTCGGTTTTGCTATACTCCCGCAGCACCCATCCTATCGCCTTGCGGATGAAGAACTCGGGTTCGGGCGCGAGCTTCAGGCAGTGCCGGAAGAGTTGCGCCGCGTCGGTATCG
>JBAPSR010000315.1:0-3828 GCA_049281755.1 Binataceae bacterium (SeqCode) | reverse complement strand
CATAGAGCTTGCGTCCGCGAAGCCCGGCGACCCGCTCGCGCGAGGTTACGCCGGGCGACACGATTGCGTCAGTCGGCGCGCGCGAGCACGCGCTCAGATCGATCAGCATCGGGCCGGGCCGGGCGTTGATAATTTCGAGCGCCGGATCTTCCGGCACCGCGAGGAACGCCACATCGTAGCGCGCGAGATCGCCGGGATCCTCGAACTGCTCGATAAGATATTCGTCGTCGCCGGCCTCGAGCGTGCCGGAGGAGCCGGCGCTGGTGGCGAAGAGCTTGAGGTCGGAATGGGGAAACGCGCGCGCGGCGATCAACTCGACGATCTGGTTGCCGACCGCACCGGTGGCGCCGACCACGGCCACTTTCGGTTCGACCTCGTTACTCATCAGGCGTCGAGGCTCTCGATCTTCTCCCGCACCAGCCGGCCCATCGCCTTGCATCCAACTGTTTTGGTTCCGCTGCCGCCGGCCAGGTCGCGCGTGCGATGGCCGTCCTTCACCACCGAATCGACAGCCTGCTCGATAACTTCGGCCTCCGAGCGCATCCCGAGCGAATGCTCCAGCAGCATCGCAGCCGACAGGATCGCGGCCAACGGATTGGCCTCATCGCGTCCTGCGATATCCGGCGCGCTGCCGTGAATCGGCTCGTAAAGTCCGATGCGGTAGCCGGCGCTGTTCATTTCCTCGCCGAGCGACGCGGACGGCAACAGGCCCATCGAGCCGGCGAGGACCGAGGCCTCGTCGGTAAGAATATCGCCGAACATATTTTCGGTGACGATCACGTCGAAGTCTTTCGGGCGGCGCAGCAGATGCATCGCCATCGAATCGACGAGCTGATGCTCGCAGGCGACGTCGCTGAATTCCTTTGCGATCGCGGTCGCGATCTCGCGCCACAGACGCGAGGTCGCGAGCACGTTGGCCTTGTCCACCGAGGTGAGTTTCTTCTTCCGGTTGCGCGCGAGCTCGAAACCGAAGCGCAGCACGCGTGCGATTTCCGCCTCGGTGTAGAAGCAGGTATCGACCGCCTCGCGTCCGTCTTTGCCGTCGCGTTTCTCGCTCGGCTGGCCGTAGTAGATGCCGCCGGTGAGCTCGCGGATCACGACCAGATCGACGGCGCTGATAATTTCCGGTTTGAGCGGCGAAGCGGAGAGCAGCTCCTTGACCGCACGCACCGGCCGCACGTTGGCGAACAGCCCGAGCGCCTTGCGCAGGCCGAGCAGCGCCTGCTCGGGACGCACGGTGGCGTTGGGGTTATCCCACTTCGGGCCGCCGACGGCGCCGAGCAGGATCGCGTCGCTGTCCTGCGCGTGCTTGAGGGTGTCTTCGGGCATCGGGGTGCCGAACTGATCGATCGCGTGGCCGCCGATATGCCCTTCTTTGAATTCCATATCGATCGCGGAGCGGCGCGCGATCACCTTGAGGACCTGCAGGGCCTCGCCCACGACCTCGGGGCCGATACCGTCACCCTTGAGCACTAGAATTTTGTAAGCCATTTACGGAAGCGAAGATCCTGATCGCGTGCGATTTCGCGAGGCTCGGGTTTGGTTGCGGCTCCCGCCGCGCGGCGAGCACGTTATGCGACGTGAGCGCACGATGCGTCCGGAGCGGATGATCATAAAAATCAAGTTCCATAGCACTTAGCCGAACGCGGCAATTGCGGCAAGTCCCGCACGGTTACGCCACATCGGAAGTCGGCTTGAGCGGCTGATGCTTGCGCCCCCTGAGACGGTTGAGCGCGTTTACGAGCGCCAGCGCGGACGCGGTTACGATATCGCTATGCGCACCGGCGCCGGCCACCGTCATCCCGTTGTCGCGCACCAGGCAGCTTACTTCGCCGAGAGCGTCGGTGCCGCCGGTTATAGCCTTGACCGCGTAGCGCTCGAGCGTGGGCTGGATGCCGGCGATTTTGTAAATCGCCTTATACGCGGCATCGACCATCCCGTCGCCTTCCGACTCGGCGGTCTTTTCGACGCCGTCCACGCGCAGCGTAACCTCGGCATGCGGCATCGCCTTTGACGAGGTTGACGAGACGCGCATATCGACCAGCTCGAAGTGGTCGACTGTGCGGCGCGACTCCTCGGTGACCAGCGCGAGAATATCGTCGTCGTAGACGATTTTCTTTTTGTCGCACAGCGCCTTGAACTCGGCGAACGCCTTGTTGATATCGACCGAATCGGTATCGACGCCCAGATCCTTGAGCCGATTCGCAAACGCGTGGCGCCCCGAATGCTTTCCCAGCACCAGCTTGTTCGAGGGAATCCCGATATCCTCGGGCTTCATGATCTCGTAGGTGAGCTTGTACTTGAGCACGCCGTCCTGATGGATTCCCGCCTCGTGCGCGAAGGCGTTGTCGCCGACGATCGGCTTGTTGGCCGGGACCGGCTGTCCGATAACCTGGGATAGAAGGCGCGAGGCCGGATAGATCTGCCTGGTGTTGACGCGCGACTGCACGCCCATCAGATCGTGCCGGGTCTTGAGCGCCATCACGACTTCTTCCATCGAGCAGTTGCCCGCGCGCTCTCCGATTCCGTTGATCGTGCACTCGACCTGCCGCGCGCCGCTCTTCACCGCGGCCAGCGAGTTGGCAACCGCGAGACCCAGGTCGTTATGGCAATGCGCGCTCCAGATAACTTTGTCGGCTCCGGGAACCCGCTCGCGCAGATACGCGAACATCCGCCCGAACTCCTCGGGAATCGCATGCCCGGTGGTGTCGGGAAGATTGATCGTGGTGGCGCCGGCCGCGATCACGCTGGTGCATACGGTGACCATGTAGTCCCAGTCCGAGCGCGAAGCGTCTTCGCACGAGAACTCGATATAGTCGAGATGCTTCTTCGCGCGCGTCACCGACCAGGTCGCGGCGTCGAGCACGTCCTCGCGCGTCATGTTGAGCTTGTACTTGAGATGGATATCGGAAGTCGCGATGAAGATATGAATTCCGGGGCGATCGGATTTATCCACCGCGCTGAGCGCGGAATCGACGTCTTCCTCGCGCGTGCGCGAGAGCGACAGCACAATAGGGCCGCGCGCAGCCTCTGCGACGCGGCGGACGGATTCGAAATCGCCCGGCGACGACGCCGCGAAGCCGGCCTCGATCACGTCGACATTAAGCCGTTCGAGCTGGCGCGCGAGGGCGACTTTCTCCTCGACGTTCATCGTGCATCCGGGCGATTGCTCGCCGTCGCGCAGCGTGGTGTCGAAAATTCGGACGTAATCCTTGTCGTCGTGCGCAGCCGTGTTCGCGTGTGCCATCGTCATTCCTCCCGCATCTTCGCCGCGGGATCAGCGGGCCAATCGTTTCGCCACGAGCGCAGTTCCGAAAAAAGAAAACGCCCCGGGCGGCTTCGATCGGCCCACTGCCCGGGGCGTGTGTCTCAGTTTAATCAGGCCTTTAAACCTGTCCGGACGCGCGCCTGGCGTGGGCCCTTGTAAGGGCCAGGCTAAGCAGCAGCTCCGGTAGCAGGTTGGAAAACATACTGTACGGATTCTAAGCGGCCTCGGAGATGTCAGTCAAGGCCGAGACAACGGCTCGGTAGTGTCCTTAGGGCACTACCAACGGCTCGGGCTGTCTTAATTCTGGGTTGGACGCTCAGTCTTTCTGACAGCCATTGCCCTTTTCATAGTGAGAACCAGCCGGACAGACTCAGCGGAGCAGCCGCGTGTCGTTCGACTTGCCGGAGTCGATCATGCCCGCGTCCGCATCAGGCAGCGAGTGATCGCCGCTGCACGTGTAATAAACTGCGCCGACCTGTTCGCATTTCTCGGGCGAGTAGGTCATACGCGCCATCGCGGCCTGCTTGTCAGTTTGATTCTCGCCTGAACTGCAAGCTGAC
>JBAPSR010000314.1:0-1627 GCA_049281755.1 Binataceae bacterium (SeqCode) | reverse complement strand
CCATGCCGCCGCCACGGCCGATTCCGATTCCGCCGCCGCCTGCGGCGCGCACGTAATCGTTAGCCATGCCGACCGCCTGCGAGGTATCGACCGCCTGCGGAGTGTCCATCTGCTGCGGCGCGGTGTCGGGCATCGGCACTTCCGGCATGTCGAGGTCCTGCATCTCGTTGCCGCCGCCTCCGCCGCCGCCAGCTTCCAGATTGACCATGATCAATTCGCGTCCACGCTGCTCGTGCACCGTGATGATCAGCAGCATGATGAGCACGAGATGAATCGCGACCGAGAGCGGAAACGGACCTACGATGAATCGGAAACCGCGCCGGAGCGTCGCGACAATCCCCTCGTCCTCGCCATGGGGCGACAGCTCGGAGTCGTCATCGGAATCGGCGACTGCGAGACTATGCTCGAGACCGCTCCTGGGCGCTTCCAGAGCGCCCGCGCGAGCCAGGGCCGAAAGATTTCGCTGGCACAGCGCGCATCCTGCCGCGTGACTCTCCCATCGCGAGTATTCGTCCGCGTCCAGCAAGCGGGTAGCGAATGCCGCGAGCACGTCGGCGTCGGGGCAATCGCGCCCGGACGTGTCGAGGCCTTCCGCGAGGCGACGCGCGGTGAGCACGTCGAGTGCGTCATTCCTCTGTTCGCTATTTTCGCCGTCTTCGCCGTTGATGCGATTAGCCATTACTTTGCCTGCGAAAGCGATCGGCCGAGATCGAAGGGCCAATCGTCGGTGCCAAATTCAAAGCAGCGGGTGATTTGATCGTCGCTCAGATGATGCTCGCGCTTGAGCGCGCGCGCGACCCCTTGGCGAATCGCGAGCCGAATGCGCGCCAAATTGCGCGATACCGACGACTCATGTTCGCCGAGCAACGCGCCGGTCTGCGCGAGCGTGAGACCCTGGACATAGTAATACGACAGTCGAATACGATCGCGCGCATCGAGCCCGGCGAGAGCGCCGTCGAGCGCATGCGCGAGCATCGGAATAAGCCGCGCGCGGTCCGGATCGGCAGGCGGCGCGTGATTGCGATCGCCGCTCGCGATGGGGTCGGCGGCGGCCGCTGTGGCCGCGTTGGTATGGTAATGCTCGCGCAGCCAATCGGCCTCGCGGCGCACGATCACCACGCGCAGCCACGCGGCCATCGCGCTGCGGCCATGATAATGATCGAGCGGAGAGCGGCGCGGATTGCCGACGCGCGCGGCGTCAAACAGATCGCCGTAGAGAGAGCTTTCGATTTCGCGAGCCCGCTCGGTATCGCGCGCGATTGTGCGGGCGAAACCTTCGATCACCGAATGGTAACGCGCGTCGAACTCGCTCCACGCGTCCGCGTTCCCGGCGCGGCATGCCATCGCAAGGGCAAGGTCTTCGACATGAAGCGAGTCGAGGAAAACTTCGATTTCGGCTGGATTCGCGAGACCCGCGGCGAATCGGTGCTCGATCGCGCGCTCGAGCATCTGTGCAAAATCGGCTTCGGCAATTCTCCAGCGCCGGGCGGCGCTACGCTCGTAGAGGCGCGCGAAAGTCTCGGGATAAGCCGCGCGAAATCTCGGGGGCGCATCCATCGAGGCTCATCTTCGGCTCGATCCCATCGACTCTCAAGACGCCCGTGACCGGCTCTCCCTTTCCCGGCGC
>JBAPSR010000313.1:0-8990 GCA_049281755.1 Binataceae bacterium (SeqCode) | reverse complement strand
AGTTTACGCCGCCCGAAGGTGCGCCGCCTACCCAGGGAATGGTGGGCGGTCCGATGGGGTACGGCGGGCGGAATATCCATTTCGGCATTCGCGAGCACGCGATGGCCGGAATCGCGACGGGCATGGCTCTGCATGGCGGCATCCTGCCGTACGCCGCGACCTTCTTTACGTTTTCCGATTACATGCGGCCGAGCATCCGCCTGGCAGCTTTGAGTAAGGCCCACGTGATCTATGTGTGGACCCACGACAGCATCGGTTTGGGCGAGGACGGCCCTACGCATCAGCCGGTGGAACACCTGGCAAGCCTGCGCGCGATTCCCGATCTGATGCTGCTGCGCCCGGCCGACGCCAATGAGACTGTGGAAGCGTGGAAGATCGCGGTGGCGCATACTGAGGGACCGGTCGGGCTGGTGCTTACGCGCCAGAAGTTGCCCACTTTGGACCGCAGTACGCTGGCCCCCGCCGCGGGAACGGCAAAAGGAGCTTACGTCCTTGCCGACTGCGCCGCAGGTCCGCCCAAGCTTATCCTCATCGCTACCGGTTCCGAAGTGTCGATCGCGCTCGAGGCGCACAACCAACTGACTCGTGAGGGAGTTGCAAGCCGGGTGGTCTCGATGCCGTGCTGGGATTTGTTTCATGCGCAGCCGCAATCCTACAAGGACTCGGTTCTTCCTCCCGGCATCAAAGCGCGGGTCAGTGTTGAGGCGGGCTCCACGCTGGGATGGGAGCGCTACGTGGGCCTCGAGGGCGCAATCATCGGGCTGAACCGCTTCGGTGCTTCAGCGCCGGGTGAAATCGTGATGCGTGAGCTGGGTTTTACTCCAGAGCACATTGTCAAAGTTGCCAAATCTATTTTGGCCGGTAACCGCTTTGGGTAAGCCATCCGCCGTAGCCGATCCCGATTAGCAGCATCTGACCGTCGCGACTCCCGAAAGCCGCGGGGAATTTGCACGATCCAGAGTCGAGAAGAGCGCTTCTCAATCGAGCCACTGTATGTCCGCGTTTCTTTCAGTCTCCCTGCGAGCGACCGCGGTGGTAAAAAATCGACACGATTGCTGAGCGAAGCGCGTGGCAGGATTGATAGAGCAACAGTTAGGCATCCAACGGCCGTTTGCCTGGCTGGATCGGCTCGGGGCGCAGGTGGCGCACGAACTTGCTCCTAACGCCCGGAAGATCCGCACCGCCTTACGCATCTCCACGATTGTGACAATCGCAATTGGACTGGACGCGAGCTGTCACGTCAACACTCAGCTGGGCGCGGTAATTGTCTGGATCCTCGCCGGTGCAGGACCGATGATGTCCATTCGCAAGGCCCTGGCATGGCAAATTGCGGTGATGCTCGCGCTAATCACGTCGGTGGTAATGGCGCGCGCATTCGCGGAAACGCCGTGGTTGATGCTGCCGTTTGTCTTCGTATGGATTTCATTTTCAACCTACGTGGGAACGACACGCAAGCTTGGCGCGGGCCTGCTGGTTATACAGATAGTCTGCCTCATTACATTCTACGGCGTCGTGTTTGGACCGCAGGAAATCGGTTGGAACGCAGCAGCCTCGTTCGACGGCAGCGCGATTGCCTTCGGCGTGATCGTTCTGTTCGACAACTGGTTGTGGCCGGACCCGGGCGAGCCGATCTTGATGGAGTCTCTCGGAGCAAGCGTCGCGCGTACCCGTTCGCAGCTTCTTGGGGCTTCGAACTTTTTTCTCGTTGGCGAAAGCGTACCTCGACCGCCATTGCCGGCACCAACTTCCGACCTGCCCGCGCATATGGCGCTTCTTGATCGAGCGCTGGCCGAGGGCGCGTCCGAGCAGCGCCGGGCGATCCTGCTTGCTGCGATCACCCGCGCGGCTCGCATCAGTCTTGAAGTGGATCGCCTAATCGCTACTGCGCGCGAGAACCTGCCTCGAGAAATTCGCGCGATGGTCCCGGGCGAGATTCAACGGGCGGTAAATGCGATCGCTGCCGCGCTTGACGAGATCTCTCATACGCTACCGGCTCGCATTGCTGTAGGCGCGGACGAACAGGCTCCCGCTACGCGGGCGAATGTGCGCTTGGCGATGGACAATCTCGCCGCGCGCGTCGTTGAGATCAGACCAGCGTACATCGGCAAAGTCAGTTCGGCGGAAGTCGAAAATTTCGCGGAATTTATCGATTCGCTGGCTGTTCTGGCCAGGCGCATCGAGCGTCCGCTGGATGAACCTCCGCGAGTACCGACCAGGAATCCGTCGAACAGTGCTGTCCCCCGATTGAGCGTTCCAGCGGATCCCGCGCTTGTGCGCTATTGCTTGAAGGTCGGCTTGTGCACCGTCGTCGGCTATCTAATCGGCCTCGTCAGCGAGCGTCCGGACTTATTCATTATCTTCGTAACCGTGATAACCACCGCGACACCCACCTATGGCGCAACCTTGCACAAGATGTACCTGCGGATCGCCGGAGCTATAATCGGAGGAGCGGTTTCCCTTCTCGCTATCATTATAGTTTCGCCTAACTTCGAGACGCTCCCAACCTATATGCTTGTGGCCTTCGCGGTTTTCTATCCGTTTGCATACTCCTCGCTCGGCAATGCGCGGATGTCGTACGCGGGCAAACAGATGGGGATCATTTTTTCGTTGGTGTTCGTTGGATTGAGGCCATCGGTCGAGATCTACGAGCCTCTTTGGCGAATTTGGGGCATCCTGCTTGGTGATTTTATCGTGGCGACGGTCTTCTTTACCCTGTGGCCGGAATACGCCGGTGATTCGTTGGTGCTCAGACTGCAAAAAATCATTGCAGATATGCTCGCGCTAGCGGCAAGCGGCTCAGCTTCGAGCAGCGAGGATCAAATCCTGAAGACGAACTCGGAAACGATGCGCGTGCTGACCGAGTTCCTCGAGATCGCCGATGACGCCCGAATGGAAGGACGCACCTGCGCCGTTTACCATAAAGGGATCGTCGAAGCGGCCGGGACTCTTCGCCGGATTGCGAACCGGCTGTCCTCGATCGCGACAGCGCGGGCTCGCACTCCAATGCCGCAACTCGATCCCGTAACGGAGTTTGCGCGTGAGCGGGTCTTCAACGCGATTCGCGGGCAGCTTCGCTCGTGGCTGGATTTCTTTAGCGGCTCTGAATCCCTTAGCGCTTCCGCCGCCCGTGCAATCGCACAGAAGCACTCGGCCGAGGATTTGGCGGAACCGCTCAACGAGTTCGGTTCGCGCCTGGAGGAGGGAGGGTTTGCCCGATTGGCATCGTGGCCGCTCGAGCCGCGCCGCACGATGATCGCGGAACTCCAGTCGATGCGACGACTTGAGTTTCTGTTCTCCGAGCTGAATCGTTATTTGGCGGATATTCCCAGCGCCCCCACGACAGCCAAAATAGACCGCGCAGAAACTCCTTCGAACCGGTGAAACGTCCGCGGGCCTGGATTAAGCTGCAAGTTGATCGCAGCCGTAGAAGCAATCTCGCAGCAGATGAAACCAATAAAGTCCGGAGTGATCGCATCGCGATTGTTCACCCGGCGAAAGAAGTGGGTATAGAAAAATGAGCGAGTACGTTCCCCCGAAGGTGTGGACCTGGAACAAGTCGAACGGCGGACAGTTCGCAAAAATCAACCGCCCTGTCGCCGGACCGACTCACGATAAAGATTTACCCGTGGGACGCCATCCCCTCCAGCTCTATTCGCTCGGCACGCCCAATGGCGTGAAAGTCACGATAATGCTGGAAGAGCTCCTGGCCCTGGGCCACAGTGGCGCGGAGTACGATGCCTGGCTCATCAACATCGGAAACGGCGATCAGTTCGGCAGCGGCTTCGTCGCGGTGAATCCGAACTCGAAGATCCCGGCTCTGGTTGATCGCGGCGGTTCTACGCCGATCAGGGTCTTCGAGTCGGGCGCGATCCTCCTGTATCTCGCCGAAAAGTTCGCCGCGTTCGTACCCACCGAGGCCGCGGCGCGCGCCGAATGCCTGTCATGGTTGTTCTGGCAGATGGGAAGCGCACCGTATCTGGGAGGAGGGTTCGGCCACTTCTACGCGTATGCTCCCGAGAAAATCGAATATGCAATCGACCGGTTTGCGATGGAAGTGAAGCGGCAACTCGACGTCCTCGAGCGTCGCCTCGCGGACAGTGAGTACATCGCGGGCAGCATCTACACGATCGCGGATATCGCGATCTTCCCCTGGTATGGCGCGCTGGCCAAGGGCGTGCTCTACGGGGCCGCCGAGTTCCTGAGCGTGCAGGACTACAAGAACGTGCATCGTTGGGCTGACGCACTCGCGAAGCGGCCGGCAGTAAAGCGCGGACGGATGGTCAACAAAGTTTACGGTGAGCCGTCGAGCCAGTTGCACGAACGGCACGACGCCGGCGATTTCGATACCAAGACCCAGGACAAGCTCGCCGCGGGAAGATGAACTTCAATTGCGGCCTCACACCGCTTGTTCGATTATTCGCGGCGCGCTCGTGGCCTCGCTTGACTTCATCGGAAACGGCGACGTAGTTGAATCCTCACGTGGGCGCGGCGCGCCGCGACGGTATAGCTCGTGAATGATCAGAGTCCTTCGATGCCGCTGGCTGATCGGCGTTTGCCGCAGGGTGGCGATTGGCTGTCGCGTGAGCAACTGGCCGCCCTCACACCCGACAGCCTGGTCAATCGAACCGTCGCGCTGAAACCCTTGCTCGCCGCCAGCAGCCGCGAAGCAGAACGGCTACGGCGGCCGGTCGACGCGGTCTGGGAAGCGCTGCGCGCGAGCGGAATCTTCTACCACTTCGTGCCGAAGATTTATGGCGGACTCGAGTTCGGCGTCGACGCGTTCATCGACGCGATGCTGCCGCTGGCCGAAGGATGCTCCTCGACCGGATGGGTGGCGGCGTTCTGCGTCGAGCACAACTGGATGCTCGCGCATTTTTCAAAAGAGCTGCAGGACGAAACCTTTGGCGCCGGCTTCCCCTACATCATCGCGCCTGGAGTCACTTTCCCGCCCGGGATCATGACGCCGGTTGCCGGCGGTTATCGCGTGACCGGCCGGTGGAAATGGGGCACGGGCGTGATGCATGCGGATTGGATTCTCGCCTCGGCCATGCTGCCCAACGGTCCGCGTCCGCACCTGTATTTTATCGCGGTCCCCGCGCAGCAGGCGATCGTTATCGACACATGGCACGTGGACGGGATGATCGGGACCGGCAGCAACGACATCGAGGTGCGTGACGTCTTCGTGCCCGCTCATCGCGCCATCGACATGAAAGAAATGCAGGACGGCACCGCGCCGGGCTGCAAGCTGCATACGAATCCCGTGTACCGGATGCCGATGCTGCCGTTTCTGGCCGTCGCCGCGGCGATTCCGGCGGTGGGTACGGCACGGCAGGCGGTGCGCCTGTTTCGCGAGCGGCTCTCAAGACGCGTGATCGTCGGCACCGAAAGCGCCCAGCGCGAAAAGCCCGCCGCCCAGATGCGCCTGGCCAAAGCCCACGTGCTCACGACTACCGCCGAGACGATGATCCGGCAGGCGGCCAGAGAGAACTTCGCGCTGGCGCAGAGGGCCGCGCCCGCAGAGGCCGGCGAGCGTATCGAGCTGCGATGCCGTATCGCCTACGCCGTCAAATTCGCGCGCGAGGCGGTGCAGACCCTGTCGGAGGCCGCCGGCGCCGGCGCTCATTCCCTGGACGATCCGCTCCAGCGCGCGCTTCGCGACATCAATACGATGTCGAGCCACGTCGTGTACGATCTCGACACTGTGCTCGAGCAGCAAGGCCGCGCGATGGTAGGCCTGCCGCCGAACACCGTGCTGGTCTGACGACGGCTCCGCCGCGCAGCTCTCAAAAGAATTAGATCGACAGCGAGTGCGAGCGCATCGCCACCGACGTTCAAAACGGATTCTCGGTCGGCAGGCCCAAGGCGTAGCGCCCAAGCTGTTCGGAGACACGGTCCGGATGCGCGTTGATGTGCAACGGCATCGCCTGAAAGTCGCGATAGCGCCGCTCGAAGGATTGCCCCTCGCGCAGGCCGTTGCCGCCAAGCACGCGCAGGGTGAGCCGCATCGCATCGTCGCACAGCCGCAGCGCGATCATGCTTGCGCTGAGCTGCTCCAGGTAATTGCCCTCTGCGGGAGTTTGATGCGCCGCGATGCGGGCATCGGTCTTCGCGCACGCGTCGTAGATAGTGGCGCGCGCCGCGGCGATTAGCGCGACGGCCTGACCGAGATTCACGTGGATGGTAGGGCGCTCGGTCATCTTCACTCCCATGATGGCGACTCGGCCCTGGATGCCGCTGCACGCTTCCTTTAGTGCGGCGTCAGCGACGCCGACCGCCATGCAGCCGAGCCAAAGATCCGAGAGCGCCACCCAGTCCTCGCGATAACGATCATCGATGACGCTATAAGCCGGATCGCGGAAAGCAACACGGTACGGCAGCGGGAACGGCACCACCCTCGAGAGCGGCGCTCGCACATCTTTGTAGTGAAGGTGGTCGGTCGCCGACGCGCGCAGGCTCATCGCTTTCCAGGTCGGATCGATGCGTACACCTTTATGATCGGTGCGCACCAAAACCAGATGGGGCGCCCGCTCCCCCTCGAAGAGGAAGCTGATTCCGGTGTAGTCGGCATAACGGCCGCCGGAGCCAAACGAGGCGACGCCGTTTAGCACGACCTCCTCTCCATCGACCTTGCCAATCACTCCGGTACCGGCGCCGGCCGGCAGACAGACCCAATGCCGATTAGCCGTGATGCTGCGCAGCAACTCGAGGTGAGCGGGGCCAAGAAGGCCGCAGTAGAAGTGAAACACGCACAGGTGGTTCCACAAGCACCATCCGGTCGAGCCGCACGCCGCAGCCACGGCTTCGAGCTCTCGTCCGATCGCGGCGATGCTGCTTTCGAGACCCCCTAATGCTCTCACGGCCGACATGCGCATGACGTCGTTGCTCTTGAGCGCCGCGATTACGGCCGATGCGACCGAGCGCGTGGCGTCAGCCTCCGCGGCTTGCGCGGCGATCAAGGGCAAAAGCGGTGCGACTAAAAGATTGTTCGGCCGCGCGGAAGCGGCTGAGGCATGGCTTTGATTGGAGTCGCGGCTTTCCATTTTTCTACATCGCTAATCTAAAAGTAGTAGGTAAGGCAATTGGTCGGCGAGTTTGAGTTTGAATTTTCGCCGGCACTTGCATAAGGATCTGTCTTATTTGGGATAAGCCGCGCCACAGGCGCGAGACCGCACAACAGTTCGATTTGTCCTTACACACGAGGAGCGAACCATGGCGGAATTCGATCTACACATCAAAGGTGGAACCGTAGTCGATGGAACCCGCGTGCCAAGTTTTCGCGGCGACATCTGGATCAAGGATGGCAGAATCGCCCAGATCGGCGGCCGCGCCCCCGGCTTTGCGAAGAAAGTCATCGACGCCGACGGTCTGATCGTCGCTCCCGGATTCGTCGACCTGCACACGCACTATGACGCGCAGATCAGATGGGATCCCTGGTGCACGATTTCCGGATGGCACGGAGTGACCTCGGTGGTGCTCGGCAACTGCGGTTTTGGCTTCGCTCCGGTGAAGCCCGACTTCCGCGATCGTTCGATGCTGACAATGACGCGCACCGAGGCGATTCCCTACGAATCGATGAAAGCCGGCATGCGCTGGGATTGGGAAACGATTCCCCAGTACCTCGATTCGCTCGATCGCGCACCAAAGGGCGTCAACTGCATTCAGTACATGCCGACGGCGTCGTTAATGACTTACGTCATGGGCCTGGACGCGGCGAAAACTCGTCCGGCAACCGAAGCGGAACGCTCCGAGATGAGGCGGCTCCTCAATGAAGGCATGGATGCCGGCCTCTGCGGCTTCTCGATCCAGCGCCTCGGCAAGCATTCGGCGCAAGCCGACTTTGACGGCTCGCCGATGGTGACCGACACGATGTGCGACGAGGACATCCTGAATCTCGCCGGCGTTTTGCGTGCGCGCGACGAAGGTTTCATCGAGATCACGCAGGCCACCGGCCATATCAAGGAAGATTTGGCGTTTGTCGAGAAACTCGCCGGCGCGGCGCAGCGCCCCATCTTGTTCCAGGCAATCACGGCAAGCACCCGCAACCCAGACATCCATCGCAAGAGTCTCAGCTGGCTGCACAATGCGCGCGCCAAGGGGCTACCGATCTTCGGTCAGGGCGGCACCGTCCGCAGCGGCTTTGCGTTTACGCTCGAGCATTGGAATCTCTACGACATGGCGTCCGCATGGCGCGACATGACCACCGGCACCAGGGAAGAGAAGATCGCGAAGATGAAGGATCCGGCGATCCGCGAGGCGGTTAAGAGCGAACGCTCGATGGCGGCGCTGGACAAGAATGCTCCGGGAATTGGCGGACGGCTGGTGAAGCTGGTCGTCTCATGGGTCGAGAATAAGCCCGAGCTCGAAAAGTATGTCGGCAAATCGCTCGGGCAAATCGGCAATGAAGAAGGGCGGCATCCGGTTGACGTGATGATCGATCTGTCGCTCGCAACCGATTTGAAGGCCGAGTTCCTCCAGGCCGAGCCGCAGTTCAACGCGGAGTTCAACGCCGAGATCATCAACGGATCGATGTACACCTTCCCCGGCGTTTCTGACGGCGGCGCGCATACGAAGTTCTTCACCGGAGGCTCCTTCACTACCGACTTTCTGCGCTGGATGGTTCGGGACGAGCAGCGCGTGACGCTCGAAGAGGCGCACTATCGCCTTTCCGCTCTGCCTGCGCACGCGGCGGGTTTCCGCGATCGAGGAGTGCTGCGCGAAGGCGCGTGGGCCGACGTCGTCGTCTACGATCTGAACGGCCTGGACATCGAGCCGGATTGGATTGGTGAAGTGACCCAGGATTTGCCCGGCGGCGAATGGCGCCGCGTGCAGCATGCGAAGGGCTATCGTTCAATTATCGTCAACGGCGTCGAGACCTTCGCCGACGACAAGTGCACCGGAGCGACCTCGGGCAAGCTCCTGCGTCACGGCCACGCCTGATACTGCACGGCCATTTTGAATCCAAAGCGGGAGCGGCCAATCCGCTCCCGCTT
>JBAPSR010000312.1:0-3318 GCA_049281755.1 Binataceae bacterium (SeqCode) | reverse complement strand
TCGACCCCGAATTGATAGAACTGCCGATAGCGCCCCTTCTGCGGACGCTCGCGCCGGAACACCGGTCCCGAATAGAAGAAGCGCTGCTCCGGGTCGCTGCGGTCGAGCCCGGCTTCGATATACGCGCGGACCACTCCCGGAGTTCCCTCAGGACGCAGCGCGACGGTGGTTTCCGACTCGTCGCGATCGGTAAACGAGTACATCTGCTTCTCGACCACGTCGGAAGTCTCGCCAGTCGAGCGCGCGAACAGCTCGATTCGCTCGAGCGCCGGGATCCGAATCTCGCAGTAGTTGTAGCGTAGCGCGATCTCGCGTGCGCGATCTTCCGCAAGCGCCATCGCCCGCGCGTCCGCGCCGAGCAGATCGCGAAATCCTCTGAGTCGTGTAACTTCCAAATTATCTAATTCCTGCGTCCGTCAATCTCACTGTATGGGTAATGGCCGGCGAGGCGCCGGTCCTACTGAATTCAAATGGTTCATGAATTTTTTCCGCGCATCGCGTCGCGGAGTTCGCGGTATCCGACCAGCTTGATTCCCTCGTCCGCCACCAGGCGGCGCGCCTGCTCCGACGTGAAATAGCGGAAGTCCGCCTCGCGCTGGTCAGCATCGTTGGCGCATCCGCGCAATTCTGCGCGCGCGAGCGCAGGATGCGCGTACAGCTCCGACAGCCCGGGCCTGAGCGCGCGAATTGCTTCGGTCCAGAATTCAGCCGTCTCCTCAACCTTGCGCGGAGGATGCGCGACAAAATTGTCGGGATAAAGAATCCCGTCGCGATCGAGCCCCTCTAAAATCGCGTCGAAGCCCATCCTGCGCATGAACCGCCGCGGAGTCATCCGGATCGGCAGCCGATAGTCGCGCGCGAGGCGCCAGTAGATCTCGTGGTAGTCGGCGCGCAGATGCAGCGGTCCCATGTGCGAGTCGATATGCGTCACGTCGATTCCCGCGCCGAGCGCTCGATCGATCTGCGCGCGCAATTCCCGCTCCACCTCATCGAGCCGGTCGTTGGCATACACCTGAGGAACATCGGACCACAGGTAGCCGCTCTTGTCCGCAAGCGACGGCACCGCACTGGCTCCCAGGACTGGTCCCCATTTGTAGGCGAACCATTCGCTGTTGAGCGTCAGATGCACCCCTAAATCGACGGCGGGATTCGAGCGCGCAAAGTTGGCAGCCTCCTCGAACCATGGACAGGTAGTGAGGATCGTCGAGGAGCTGAAGATACCGGCGCCCAAGCCCTCGATCGTGGCTTCGTTCTCGTCGTGGCACATCCCGAAGTCGTCGGCATTGACGATCAGCAGACGGGCATCGCTTGGGTAGCCAAGCTTCTCGGCGGTGGATTTTTCCTGTGGCTGCTGGTCCATGAATCGGTTCCGTTCAAATCTAAACATGCGCGGCACAAAGAAAAAGGGCCGCCTTTTCGGGCGGCCCCTTTAAGGTGCCGTTTAAGGCTCGAGTCGATTAGATGGTCAGGATATTTATCGTACAGGCAGAGCCCAGTCCGATAACGTGGGCCTGACCGGCTTTCGCGTTGGGAACCTGGCGCTCCTTCGCGCGCTCATCCTGGGTGAGATGCCACACCACCTCGCAGATGTTCGCTACGCCGGTCGCGCCGAGAGGATGCCCCTTCGAGAGCAATCCGCCCGAGACGTTGACCGGCGCGAAGCCACCGAGGCTGGGATGCACTCCGCCCTTCTTGTCGATAAACTCGCCCGCCTCGCCGTCGCCGCACAGGCCGAGGTTCTCGTAATGGACGAGTTCCGCGGTCGCGAAGCAGTCGTGCAGCTCGGTCAGCGCGATATCCTTTGCTCCGATACCGGCCTTCTCGTACGCGAGCTTCGAGGCTTTACGCGTAAGCGTGCTCACGTCCGGCAGCGTCAGATCGCGATCGGTGTAAGGATCGGAGGTGAGCACCGACGCCGCGATTCGCGGACGCTTGCGTCCACCGGCGAGCTGCTTGAGCTTCTCTTCTGAGACCAGGATCGCAGCCGCCGCGCCGTCACCGGTCGGGCAACACATATAAAGGGTGTTGGGGAATCCGACCATGCGGGCATTCATCACGTCTTCGAGCGTGACTTCGTTGCGATACTGCGAGAACTGATTCTTGGTCGCATGCTTGTGCGATTTCACCGAAATTTTGGCGAAGTGTTCGAGCTTGGTGCCGTACTTGCGCATGTGCTCGATTCCCGCCTGTCCGAACACCGCCGGCATCAGGCCGGAGCCGAGCTTGCCCTCGGTCGAATAGGCCGGGTCGCCGCCGCCCGCTCCGCCTAGCAGCCCCTGCTTGCCCATCTGCTCGACGCCAACCGCCATCGTCACGTCGTACATGCCCGAGGCGACGGCCATATAGGCCTCGCGGAACGCGGTCGAGCCGGTAGCGCATGCGTTCGCGACATTGACGACCGGAATTCCGGTCTGGCCGATCTGCTGCAGGATCCGCTGCCCGACCATCGCATTGGACTGGTACAGGTTGCCACAGGCGAACATCTCGACGTCTTTGATCGCGACGCCGGCGTCCTTCATTGCAATCAATGCGGCCTCGCCGCCGAGCTCGGGAACAGTCTTCTCCGGATAACGGCCGAACTTGATCATCCCGGTTCCGAGTACATAAACGTTGCGCATTTCAAAACCTCCTGGCGGCCCGGCCCTAGGTCAGGTCCGTCGATTTTTCGCGGGGCGTGGGTTGGTTTACTTGGGCCGCGCTTTACTTGCTGGGCTTATACTGGAAGGCGATAACGTCGTGTCCTTCGCGATCCTTGGATACCACTGAGGTTACCAGTTCGACCGGCAGGTTGAATACCTTGCTGGGATCCTTCTGCGCTTCCAGCGGATCGACTTCGATCAGGTTCGAGCGCACGCTTACGCCGTCGGGCAGATCGACAATCGCGGTCACATACGGCGTCTTGATTCCGGGGAAAGACTGATGCACGACGGAAAAGACGTAAACCTTGCCCTTGTTCGAGAGCGCTACGGGCTTCATCGCGCCCGCGGTTCCGCACTTCGAGCATGCGACGCGTTTGGGGTCGAGAAAGATCGCGCCGCAGGAGCATTTCTGCCCTTCCAGATGCGGCGTCGCTCCGAGCTTCAAAAATGAAACGATCGGGCGCGGTCCCGTATCGGTAGCTGCTTGGGCCTGTTCAGCCATTGGGTTCCTCCAAAATTATCTTTATTGTAGTAAAAGTGATAAAAAGTGCCTGCTGATCAAGATTTTCTGGTAGCAAAAACGACAAAGCGCCGCCGCGATCCGGGGCGCAATCTGTCCATACCATCTGCGCCGAAGTTTCCCACAGCGCCGGAAATTCGTCAACCCCGCACCAGCGTA
>JBAPSR010000311.1:0-1546 GCA_049281755.1 Binataceae bacterium (SeqCode) | reverse complement strand
AACACAACCGGCAGCCTGATCGCGCAGGCGTTCGCATTTTCACAGGGCGACTCGTACGTGGTCGCACAATCGGGGGACGGCCATCAGGAGAACTACGACACTATCGGCCAGCAGCGCGGCTTCGAATGCCTGGAAGAGGGATGGCGCGGCGAGCTGATGCCCAATCCCGATCTGCGCACGTTCGCGGTCGCGCTCGCTGCCGAGGCGCGCGAGCTCGCGGCGGCGCCGGTCTTGAAGCCGCCCGATGGCGAGGTGGTTGTCGTAACCGACCCGCATTTCAACGCGCTGGTCGCGCACGAGATCGTAGGCCATCCGAGCGAAGCCGATCGCGCGCTCAAGATGGAGGCCGCATACGCGGGACGGAGCTGGTTCCTGCGCTCGCTCGACGACAACGAGACCGGAAAGATGGTCGCGTCTCCGCTCTTGTCTGCCTGCTCGGACCCATCGCTCGACGGTTACGGCCACTACCGCTACGACCACGAGGGCACACCGGGCCGCCGCGTGATGCACTTCGAGCGCGGGCGCTTCGGCGAGTTTCTGAACTCGCG
The DNA here is from genome assembly GCA_049281755.1 of Binataceae bacterium (SeqCode). GTDB lineage: Bacteria > Desulfobacterota > Binatia > Binatales > Binataceae > JBARDN01. Next base: position 998 of record JBAPSR010000311.1, on the reverse strand, counting down.
CGCAACCGCCGCGATTCTTGGTGCAGAGCCGAACGGATCGGCACGCGCGAGCGAAGGATGGCACGCGCCGCTGATTAGAATGTCGAACACATTTTTCATGCCGGGCGAGACGCCGCCGCAAAAGATTATCGCCGACGTCGAGCACGGCTATTACGTCTGCGGCCATCAGATTCCGTCGATCGCCGAGTCGCGCGAGAACTTCCGCATCTCGGCGCGCCGGGTGTACGAAATCGATCACGGGCAAATCGGGCGTCTTTTCCGATCCGGCAGCGTGATCGCCGATTCGCGCCGCTTCTTCATGAACGTCGATGCGGTCGGCGACGACTTGCGCCTGATCGCGATTCCGAATTGCGGCAAAGGTCAGCCGATGCAGGTGAAGCGGATGTCCAACGGCGGCCCCACGCTGCGCTCGCGCGCGCGGCTTGGTGGCGGATAGTGCGCACCTCTGCTGAATTGAAAGACTTCGCGCGCGCCGCGGCGCGAGCGCTCGCACGCGAGCGCGATATCGCCGCGTTCGAAGTCTACGCCGCGTCGGCCGAGAACCGGATCGCCCGGCTCTGCTACACCTGCGACATTCCCTGCCGCGGGGTCGAGGAGTTCAAGACCCTCCACGCCGACGGCTTCCAGTTGCGAATCGTGATGCGCCGCGACGCGCACGAAATCGGCACCGCCTACGAAGCCGGCGACCTGAGCCTGCCGGCGCTCAGCGCCGCGATAGCCAGGGCGCGGCGCGCGGCCGTAATCGATCCGCACTTTCCCGGACTTTCGGTTTCGGCTCCAAAGCCGCCGTCCGTGCATAGCCCTCACGGCGATCTGTCGCGCGCGAGCGAGGCGGCGCTGGGCGCCTGTGCGTGGCGCATAATCGGCGGAGCGCTCGCCGCGTTTCGAAAGAGCAATGCCGCGCGCGCGCGCAATCCGGGGCTGGTGCTGGGCGGCGATATTTCGATCATCCGCGATCGAATCGCGATCGCGAACTCGGCTTTCGCCGATCTGCGCAC
>JBAPSR010000310.1:0-2437 GCA_049281755.1 Binataceae bacterium (SeqCode) | reverse complement strand
GAAGGAGGGTGATCGACTTCGGCGCACGGCGCGCTCAGGGAGCGGACGCGGCGCTGATCGCGGCGCGCTCGAGTTACCTGGCCGGGTTCGCGGGGAGCGCCAGCGTGCTCGCGGGGCGGCGCTACGGAATTCCAGTGTTCGGCACGATGAGCCATAGCTTCGTGATGGCGCACGAGAGCGAGCGCGCGGCGTTCGATAATTTCGCCGCGAGCTTTTCCGCTCCGGCCACGATCCTGGTTGATACCTTCGACACCCCGCGCGGAATCGAGAACGCCGCGGCGCTCGGGGTGAAGCTGCGCGAATCGGGCGCGAAGCTGGCCGGAGTCAGGCTCGACAGCGGAGACCTGAAGACGCTGGCAATCCGCGCGCGCAAAATTCTCGATCAGCATGGCTTGAACGAGATCGCGATTTTCGCCAGCGGCAATCTTGATGAATACAAGATCCAGGAACTGCTCGCCGCGAAGGCGCCGATTGACGCTTTTGGAGTCGGCACTGCGCTCGCGGTCAGCGACGACGCTCCGGCGGGAGACTTCACTTACAAGCTGGTCGAGTACCGGGGGCAGCCGCGCCTCAAGCTGTCGGCGGGCAAAGTCTCGACGCCGGGGCGCAAGCAGATCTTCCGCACCTGCAAGAGTACCGGCGAATACGCAGGCGACCTGGTCGGCGCGATCGACGAAAGTCCCGCGACGGTCGCGCGGGTCATGAAGTTGCCCGAAGCGCAGGTTGTTCCGATGCTGGAGATCCAGATGGAGCACGGCGTGCGGCGGACGCCGCGGCCCGAGTTGAACGACAGCCGCGCGCGCGTGGCCGAGGATCTGGCGAAACTAGATCCGCGCTGCCGGATGATTCGCAAGCCGTCGGAGTATTCGGTGCGCACCAGCGCGGCGATAAACGCGATGGTCATAACCGAGAGAGTCCGCGCGGATCATCGGCAAGATTAGCGCCAGCGAAGCTTCTGCCAGTGGGTGCCGACGGCCCGTCGGCCGACGCGAATCGTCATCCGCAGCTCAACCTCGCCTGCGGTATCAAGCAGGGCCATGCGAAGACGGGCGAGTCGCGACGCGCCCCTACGAACCAATGGGGTGCGGAATTTCCGGCGGCTCGCAAGCCGCCCCTCTCGCGAACGTTTTAGATCCCTCGTCCGGCACGAATCACTTCGCCGGAGGCCAGAACGCAGCGGTGCGCTCGGGAGGTGGCGACGACCTCAGATCGTCGGCAGCGGCTTCCAGAGCCGCCGGCGTGAACATGAAGACAAAACGCATCTGAGTATCGTCGGGAACTTTTCCGCCACTTGGCCATAGCGTTGGATATGGCGCGAAAATCTTCGCTGCGCGGCCACTGTACCTTTGCGCAAGCGGCCGCAGAGCGCCGTAACTGCCGGCCAGCACTATCGCGGCGTGAGCGGCGTCAATCGGCGCCACGGTAAAATCACGATAGTTGTAAAGTCCGGATCGGATGATCCAGTCCGAGGGCAGCATCCCGGCCGATTGCAGCGCGGCCGGAGAAAGCGACTGCAGATCCCGCCCGTCGCGGAACCATCGCGCCAGCGCTTCGATCAGGATATCGGCTCGAAGCGCGACCGCGCGCGTCTCGAGGCCGGCGGCGTCGAGCTGTGCGTATGGCGCCAGGGCGTCCGCTGATATCTGGTACACTTGCGCGCCGCCGGTCGCGATCGGATGCAGTCCGAGCGGATCGATCGCGCTTTGCCAGCTCTTCAGATCAGGATCGGTGTCGTCGATCACGATCGCGCCGATCTGATGCTGCGCGGCGAACGCCATAATCTGCTGCGGAGCTTCGGGCAGGTCGATTGCGCCGAGAAAAAATCTCACTGCAGGAAAGCTCTTGAAGCTCGGAGGAACGATCGAGGTGTAGCCGCTCGCCATCCGAAAACCCATGTCCGCGGTGGTTTGCCAGAGCATCGAGGCGCCATTTCGCTCGTACGGCAGCGGCAGAATTATTTCATTTGGAGAAATTACCAAACGCCACGAACCGTCGGTAAACATCGCTGGTTGCTGTATAGCGGTGGTCCAGAACCCCGCGCCGAACCGCGGCAGCATCATGACCAGGATCGCGGCGGCCGCGATGGCTTTGACCGCCGCGCTCGCGCCGCCGGACGCGAACCATAGAGCGGCGATAATCGCGAGGACCAGGAATCCATACATCGCAAATCTGATCGGCAACGCGTTCGCGATCAGCGGAGCGTGAGTCGCGAGCCACCACGGCATCGGCAGTACAGGCTTGCCTGCAATCAGCAGGGCAGGACCGGAGGCCGCGATCACGATCGCGGCGAAAGACCACAGCGCGACTTTTGTAGCCGGCAGCCGCCAGTTGCGGCGGCAATATGCAGCCGCGACGACCAACAGGGGGATGCCGAAGCAAGCGCCGTGCTCGATCCAGAAGCCGGGGAAACGATCGCTGATTGCGCGTATCGGCGCGA
>JBAPSR010000309.1:0-2548 GCA_049281755.1 Binataceae bacterium (SeqCode) | reverse complement strand
CTACTTCGTGAAATCGATTGGCTGGCCGCAGGCGTTGCCGCCGGCGTTGTAGTCATAGACCATGCGGCCGCCATAGTCGGCGCCGCGCGCGAGGACGCCGCACATCACCAGCAGCCCCACCAGGAAGGCCCACCGAAATCGCGAGGGCATCGGGCGCGCGGCGAGCGCCCAGATTGCCAACGCGGCGGCGATCACGCCGGTTGCGATCATCAGATGCTTATGATGGTCGAGCAGCGCGGTGCGCACCGACTCGGCGACCATCACGCCCTCGCCCGCTTCAAGGCCGGTTGCGATCGCAACTGCGCCGCCCACCGCTCCGAGAATCAGCGACCAGAACGCCGCCCACTTGAGCGACTCGCTGCCGATAGCCGCGGCAAGAAAGTACAGGAGCGCCGCACCACACAGAAACCCGATCGGAAAGTGAACTACGATCGGATGAACGTTCTGTAGTTGCGACGCTCCCGGAAAGAGCCGTTCGAGCAAACGCTTACTTCACGGAATCGACGGTCAGAAAACTCACTCCGCCCTTGCTGAACTCCTTGCCCGACACGGTGACTGTGTCTTCCATCTTGCTGATGACGTCGTCGGGCAGCGACTGCGCGTTCTTGGCCGGGAGCAGGATGTAGATCTTCTTGGAACTCGAATCGACCAGCGAGACCGGGATTCCCGCCTTGGCGCATCCGATCGCGCACTTCTGATGGCTCGCGCCGTGCGCGCCCATCGTGCCGTAGCAGAAGCTGTCCTCGAGCGTGCCGGTGACCGAGGTCGAGGTGGGGGTATCCGCCGCCATCGCAACCGAAGCGAGGCCGACCGAAAGCATCAAGCCCAGACCAGCAATCAGAAATCGTTTCATAAGACTCCTCCCAGGTTATTCGCCAGTTTATTTGTTCGCCGGATCAACGCCCGCTTAAGGCGCCTGAAGACTCAAAGCGGAACTCGCACGCGGGTGACTGGCCGATTATTGCGGAAATTGGGTGGTTGCGCCAAGAGGAAAGATCGCGTCCGCTAACGGCGTGCCGAAGGCGCTTCGACTCGCGGATCGACCTCGCCGATCATCTCGCGCCATCGCGCGCGCTTGGCGCTGCGCGGACGCGCGCCGAGCTTGACCAAGTGATGCTCGAGGACTTCTTTCAAATCCTCGGCCAGGCGCTCGATCTCGACTTCCTCGGGCATCTTGGGCCGCGGCTGTCCTTCGGTCAGTCCTCCGCGGCGCCGTCCGTAGAGCTGCTGGAGCCGCAACTCCGCCTTCGCCAGCATCGCCTTGTACTTGTAATCGAGCCGGCTCAGATCCTCGGACAGGTTTGCGAGCGCCACGTAACGCCGGCGCATCCGCCACCATTCGAACAGCGTGACGATCATCACGCCGAACATCAGCACCGCCGCCACGGTGGTTGAAACCGCAGTCGCGCGCCACCATGGCATTATTCGCAGGCTCGAGGTCAGGGCCTGGTTGTCTTCGCCCAGCTCCTGGTTCTTTTCCTGCAACGCGTTCAGATCACGCTGAGCGGTTTCGGCCTTCTGTTCGGCGCTCTGCGCTTCGGCGCTGAGCGAATCGATCTGCTTCTGCATCGACTTCGCTTGCGCCTCGAACGGATTGGGCACTTTCAGCTCATCGCCCGCAATCAGTTCCTCGTCCGGATTGATTCGATTCGTATGCGCCAGTTGCTCCGCCGTAAGCCCGAACATCGCCGCGACGGTTCCAAGAGTGTCGCCCGGGCGAATCGTATACGGAATTATCGCACGCGCATGCGGCGGCGGTTTCGGCGCGGCATCGGCAGCGGCTGCAGGAGCGGCAGGCGCGCTCGACGCGGGAATATCTTCGTCGGAGAGACTGCCGTTTTGGCCGAGCGCGGGCGCAGCTATGGCGAATGCAAAAATCGCCGCAAGGCAGATTCGGGAAGTTTTATCGATTATGCGTAGCGCGGACATAAGGCGCCACCGGGGGCTTGACAAACACGGTATTATAAGCGCGCGGCTAAGCAAATGGGTTATTTTTGCGCCAGTTCATAGCCGCGTAACCTTAGAGGGGGGAAGAAACAAGATGAGCGAAAAACAGGCATTCAGCGTTTTGGTCCGAGCAGTGGGTATTATCGTTTTCCTCGAAGGTCTGGGACGCTTTGGATCGCGGTGGCGCAATGGGAAGTATTAGGCGGCCCTAATTTTCGGTAGTCGTTCCGTCCGTAGTTTACGGGCTTTCTGCGATCGTCCTCGGCGCAACCATGATTCGATGGCCTGGATGGCTTGTGCACCTCGCTTGGCTGGAGAAATTGCCAACTTTTTGAAATCGATTCCGCCGCTGCAACGACCCTTTGAGCCCTCTAGGAGGTGCCACAGGCACGCGTCGACGCGGCCCTTCTGGATACCCTCTCCCTCCCGGGAGAGGGCAGCGCGGCGCGAGGCTTGCTCTTTTTGCAAGCCTCGTGACGCGTGAGTGAGGGTGCTGCTCTGCTCTTCCCTCCGATGACGCTTCGCGTGGGCCGGCGAGCCGCCGGCCGCTACTGGAAGAGGCATCCCCCAAAAGACCGGCTCCGGATGAACGACCGTATTC
>JBAPSR010000308.1:0-4645 GCA_049281755.1 Binataceae bacterium (SeqCode) | reverse complement strand
AGCTTGCAGCCTGCCAGGTCGAGCCGGTTCATCGTGCGGGCATCTCCACCGCGAGAACCGCGGCCAGCTCGGTGATTTCCGCGCGCCCCATCGCAGGCCGATAGAGCATTTCGAGCTCGATCATCGGCAGTTCCGCGCGCACAAATTCTTTGCGCGCGCGGTCCGCGGCCAAGCGTTCGCGCTCGCGGCGCTGTGCGAGCGCGAGGTGCGCTCCGAGCCCCGCTATCGCATGCATATCCGCCTTGCTGAAGAGCGCCGCCGGAGTGCGATTCATGATTGCGGCGACCGTAGCGATTCCAAGATGCTCCCGCAGCGCGGCCGAGAGCTCGAGCGCCTCGCGGATCGCCAACTCCTCGGGCGTCACGGTCATCACGACGCCAAAGCGCTCGCGATCGACAAGAAAGCTTTCGACGCTATGTGCGATTCGATTGAGCGAACCGACTGGCGCGATTCCCTTGACCCCGCGTGCGACCGCGAGAAGTTCGAGCGCGCTGCCCGACGCCGGCGCATCGACCACCACGTAGCGATCCTCCAGCGCGGCGTCGCCCGCCATGATCCGCAGCCGTTCGAGCATCAGGAAGGCTTCGAGGCCCGGCAGCGCGGCGGTGACGTAGCCGAAAGTTCTGCTCTTGAGCATCCGGCGCGAGATTGCCGCGACCGGCACGATCCGGCGCATGAACGCCTCGAGCTCGGCGTGCGCCGTCAGCGCCACGACCTCGAGCGTCGAGCTTAAGCGGACCGCGGCGCTGTCCCGCATCGGCGCGCCCAGCAGCATCGTAGCCGCGGTCCGCCGCGGATCGAGGTCGGCAAGAATGGTAGGACGTTTGAGCGACAGCGCATGGGCCAGCGCGGCCGCGACCGTGCTCTTGCCGGTGCCGCCCTTTCCGGTTACGAAGAGAAGCCGCGCGAGCGCCATCGGCTTGAATCTATGGAGCGCGCGCCGCGCAGTAAACCGCAAGCCATGAACGATTCAGCGCCCAAACTCGGCAGCATCCTGATCGCGATCGCGCCCGCGCAGATCGTGCTGTTCAAGTCGATCCTCGAAGCCTACGACAACCTGGCGACGCTGCGGACGGAAGATCCCGTGCGCCATTACCTGCGGATTACCTTTGCCGAGGATCAGCGCGCCGACCTCGAGCAAGTGCTCGACTCGCTCACAGCGCAATTCGGGATTCGCCGTCTCGACTGAGACTTACTGCTCTATCTCGACCGCGTAATCCTTGCCTTCCCATTGGCCCGTATCCTGCCAATGAAAGGTGAAGCGCACGGGCGCGCGATCGGCAGTGCCGATATCGAGATCGACGAAATAAATTCCGAGCGGCGACGGCGTCGCGCGCGTATCGATCGCGTGGCGCCACTCGTCCTTGGTCCAATGCAGGATGAATGGACGCACCAACATGATCCGCAGCCGGACCGGAGCCTTGACCCGGCGTATCCGCCGCCGATTGTACTTCCAGATCTCCATCGCGCGCCGCGGACGCGGCATCAGATAGCGCTCCGCGACTTCCGGAATCAGATCGAAGACCTGTCCGTCCCATGACGAGCGCAGCAGCTTGATATATTCCGCATGCGCCCACATCAGCGGCATCGCGGCTCCCGTCTGTTTACCCAGGAAGAGCAGGGCGGACGGTATGTCGGGCTGATCCCAGACCTGCTCCGGCAACAGCCGCGTCTCGTTGGCGAATGCCTCCAGTGCGCGCAGATACGGGGCTGGGTCGCGTCCGGCGGCCAGCTCGTAATGTCCGCGCTCGCCGGTCAAAAGCGGCCACGGGCGGCCGCGTCCGAAGCCCAGAAAAGGGCCGCCGTCATCCTGCTGGCCGTATCCGTCGTAATTATAACGCCGCCAGCACGGACCCTGCGGCAAGTCGGTCTTGAGCGACGCATCGATCACGCGCAGCGAATCTTCCATCAGAGGATCGCCGGCGCGGCGGATTCCGTAGCGCACCAGCTCCAGGAAGCCGCCGTCGACGATCGCCGCCGCTGGAAAATCCGTCTGCACCCCGGGCGGCCGATTATGAATATGCACCGGTAGCGCGTCGGGGTCTTCGTTGGGGTAGGGGCTTTCCGCGTCGGCCGTCGTGATCCGCACGTAGTGGCGCCGGATGCCCGGGACCAGGAAGCCGTGATTGGTCACGGTCCAGCGCTCGACATGCGACTCCAGGAAGTCCGCGTACTCTTCCAGCAGTTGCGCGGTCACGCGATCGCCGCGTTCGCGCGCAAAGCAGGCCGCGCAAACCAGCGCGGCGATATTGCTCGCCAGCGTCGAGGGCGAAAATCCGCTGTTCTCTTCCCACCGCTCCTGCTGAGTCGCGGGTCCGTGGCGCAAAAGATAGCGCGCCCCCGCCAGCACCATCGGATACGGATCGAAATTCTCAAGCGCGTTGGCCTTATGCATCCGCCACGCCAGCATGATCGGAAAGGCGACTTCGTCGAGCTGGATTCCCTGCCAGTACGGCGATCCGTCGATCCAGAAATTCTGCGAGAATCCGCCGTCCGCGTGCTGCGTGCAGGCAAGGTAGATCAGCGCGCGCATCGGAGTCGCCGCATCGCCCGAGGCCAGCAGTCCGGTCGCGCTGTTCACCATGTCGCGGGTCCACACCAGATGGTATCCGCCCAGGTCTTCGTCGCCTTTCGCTTCTCCCCACGGGATGCTGAGCGAGGCGATTATCGCGCCCGGAAAACTCTTGTCCTCATGCGCGAGCAGCAGCTCGTGGCTGCGGCAATAGAGCTCGCCGCCGTCGCTCGATGAGGTGCCGATCGGCAGGAAGTGCCTGGCCGCGCGTTCCCATTGCTCGATGAAGCGCTCGCGATGCTCCTCGAACGGAGTGCCGAGCGACTGGAACAGGCAGGTCACCGCGCGATGGGTCGAGCTGCCGAAACCGAGCCCGAGGGTGAACTTGCGCGACCCGCTCAGATCGATCTCGCCGGTCAGCGCTATATTGCCGTCGGGCGCCGAACCGAATTGATAATCGAGCTGGAAATTCTGCGACAGATCCTGCCATCCGTCGGTCGTCCCAACATACCCGCACGAGCGTTTGACGAATGGCGCCGTCGCCGCCATCGCGAGCCAGGTGCCGTTTTTGTTCGCGGTAATAAATTCGCGCCCGATGATGCTGGTCAGGTTGCCGTTGTTGCCCCATCCGCCGACGCACAGATGCGGCGAGAGCAGTACATAGAGATGCAGCTTCGCCAGGAACTCGGGATCGCCCGCCAGCCGCACGTCCATCAGGATCGCGTTGCGATGCGGATCCGAAATGATTTCTTTTTCGATCTGATAGCGCCCGCCGGGATCGCGGTTGACGATTCGCACCCCCAGCCCATGCTGCGCCAGGTACTCGGTATGGCTAATCAAGTCGCGGCGTTCCTCGTGAAAAAAGCTCTTGCCGTCGGTCACCAGCAACTGCAGGTCGCGCACCTGCGGCTGATCGATGGTCGGATAATAGATCTCGTTGAGCACTCCCTTCGAGAGCGTGAACCACACCCGGCTCACCGACGAATACGCCGTGCCCACCACCTCTTTGGCGCTGCGGGTCCATCGCGGCGGAATGCCCGGAGCGCCTGTGGCGCGCGGCTGATCCTGAAGTATTGCCATGTCAGTCCCTCTAGTGTGCCGCGTGCGTCCCTCGAATAGCTAACCTGCGTTTGCTCCGCCTGCCGGCGCCGGCGCGGGCGCCGCGGCGGCAGCGATGCGGAAAACGTAAGCCACCCCGATACTCAGTCCGTACAGGCCCAGCAGCGGAATCGCGAGCAGAAATTGCGACACCATGTCGGGCGGCGTCAGTATCGCCGACACGATGAAGATTACCAATATCGCGTAGCGGAAATAACGCATCATCAGCTTGTAGTCGATCATGCCGAGCTTGGTCAGGAAGAACGCGAAGATCGGCATCTCGAAAGTGATTCCGAACGCGAGCAGCAGCTTGGCCGAGAACGCCAGGTATTCGCTTATCCGGATGGTCGGAGTTATTCCGATACTCGCGTACTGCTCCAGGAAAAAGGCAAACCCGATTCGGAACACCACCGCCCAGCAGAAGTATCCGCCCAGAATAAAGAACAGCGTCGCCGACACGATAAACGGCATCGCCATCCGCCGCTCATTTTGGTACAGACCCGGCGCGATAAACTTCCAGATTTGGTAAAACACCGCCGGACTCGCGATGAACAGGCCCGCGATCAGCGCGACTTTGATCTTGGTGAAAAATGCCTCGCCGACCCCCGTCCCGATCAGCAGCAGCTTGCCGTGCGAGACCTCGCGAATCGGCAAAGTGAGCGCCGCGAACAGCGGATCGGCGACCGCATACGCGATCAGGAACCCGGCCAACAGCGCAATCGCCGCATACACCAGCCGCGTGCGCAATTCCTTCAGATGCTCGATTAGCGACATGCGGCCCAGGAGTCCGCTGTCGCTCTCCTCGACCGGTTCCGGCGCGATTGGCTCAGACGTGACCGGTGTCGGCGCGATTGTCCCCGGCTCTGCCCCTTCGGGCGGATGCGTCGGCGATGTCGGTAGGTCCTGGGTTCCCACAGTCGCGCGCGCTCAGGAGGGCTCATGCCCCGGCGGGTCGGGCTTCGCGGGCGTCGTCTCGATAGGCGATGCCGCAGGCGTTTCCGGCGCTCGCGGAGCGGACGCCATCGGCTGCGGAAC
>JBAPSR010000307.1:0-1600 GCA_049281755.1 Binataceae bacterium (SeqCode) | reverse complement strand
GTGGGAGACCAATCCGCAGGAAGTCTGGGCGCACTGAGCCGCGATGCCGGTAACCGTCGAGCTCGAGCGCGCGCGCAAATGCTACGACGGCCTGGTCGCGGTCGATAGCCTGTCGCTCTCGATCTCCGGCGGCGAAATCTTCGGCCTGCTCGGCCCCAACGGAGCCGGCAAGACCAGCACTATCCGCATGATGATCGGAATCACGCGGCCCGATAGCGGCGTGGTCCGCGTCTTCGGCCAGCCGCTCGCGCGCGCGACGCTCAGCAGAGTCGGCTACCTGCCGGAGGAGCGCGGACTCTACCGCCGGATGACGGTGCGCGAGAATCTGGCGTTCCTGGGTCAGCTCGCGGGACTCACCGCCGCGCAGGCACTCGAGCGCGGCCGCAAATGGACGGCGCGGCTCGGCCTCGAAGATTGGTTCGAGCGCCGGGTCGAGGAGCTGTCCAAGGGGATGCAGCAGAAGATCCAGTTCGTCGCCGCGCTTATTCACGACCCGGATTTTATCGTGATGGACGAGCCGTTCGGCGGACTCGATCCGGTCAACGCCAACGCGCTCAAGGAAATTCTGCTCGAACTAAAAGGGCAGGGCCGCACTATCGTGCTCTCGACGCATCGGATGGACCAGGCCGAGAAACTGTGCGACGCGATCTGCCTTATCAATGGCGGCCGCGCGGTCCTGCAGGGAAATCTGCGCGAGATAAAATCGCAATACGGCGAACGCTTCGTGCAGATCGATTACGCCGGCAAAGAGGGACTGCTCGCGGACAGTCCGATAGTCGAATCGCGCAGCGACTTCGGCAACCATCTCGAGCTCAAGCTCCGGGCCGGAGCCGATCCGCAGGAGCTCCTGCATGCGGCGGCCGCGTCGGCGCGAATCTCGCGCTTCGAGCTGATGGAGCCGTCGCTCGAGGAAATCTTTATCGACCGCGTGGGGCGCCGCGATGCGTAGCCACGCGAGCTTGCGCAGCGTCCGGCTGATCGCGTGGCGCGAATACCTTGAGCGCGTGCGCACGCGCTCGTTTTGGTTCTCGACTCTGATCCTGCCGGTCATCTTCGGCTCGACGCTGCTGCTGCCGCGGCTGATCTCTACCGAGCTCGGCGCCCACTCAGGAGCGGGAGCGCATCCGACGATGCGACTCGCGATCGTCACGGCGGACCGGGAACTCGGCGCCGCAATCGCCGCGGAATTGGCGCGCAGCGACCAGAGCCGGTACCTGGTCACGTTCGAACCGGCCCCGTCGCCGGAGCTGCGCGCGCAACTGGACCGGCAAATCCGTTCGCGCGAAATCGACGGTTACCTGTGGATCGACGCCGACCCCTCAGGAGCGCGCCGCGCCGTGTTCGCGCGTCCTGCTTCGCTCGGATTCGGGGTCACGAGCGAGCTCAGCGCGGCGGTGTGGTTTGCCTGGACCGAGCGCGAGCTCGCGCCCTTCGGAATTCAAACCGATCAGGCGCGCACGCTCCTGGCGCGGGTCGATTTCCGCACCGCCGACGTGAATCCGCCCTCGCTCCATCCGCAGGGCGAGGCCGCGATCGTGATGGTCGGAATTCTCGTCTTCGTGATGTTTATCTCGCTGATGTCGTACGGGATCATGGTGAT
>JBAPSR010000306.1:0-24433 GCA_049281755.1 Binataceae bacterium (SeqCode) | reverse complement strand
GCGGGGCTGCGTTTGTGGACCTTCCAGGCAAACGCAGCGGCGCGGAGCTTTTACGAGGCGCGCGGCTTTCACGCGATCGAGTTTACCGAGGGCGAGCGCAACGAAGAACGCGCGCCTGACGTGCTCTACCAATGGAAGCCCGCAGCGCGATCTAAAAAGGAAAGCTGTGCGTAGTCGCCACCGCACGGCTGCTCTCGCGAATGGCGAGATTCCTCGCGATGCACGCAACGCAAGTACATTCGCACGGCGCCAAACTGGCGGTATATTCGGGCTCGGAACGACAATTCCGCGGCTCCGTTCATTGTGTCATTCCGAGCGCGAATGGGTAATGCGTATCGCGCCGTGTGGGTCACTTCGGGTCGCAGGCACCGCGAGGAATCTCGCCTTGGGCAATTGCACGCTCGCACGATAGGTTTGCAAAGGTCTCACACATGAAGAAGGAACAAACTCATGGCTGATCCTGCCGCATCCGATCCGATTGTCGGGTCGGTGATGCCGCGGCTCGAGCCGCGCGTGCGCCAGATCATGGCGGAGCAGGGCGTGCCGGGAATCGCACTCGGGATCGTCCGCGATCAGACGGTCGCGTGGAAAGGCGGATTCGGGTTCGCCGATATCGCGTCGGCGCGGGCGATGGACGCCGAGACGATCTGCGGCGTGGCGTCGATCACCAAGACCTTTACCGCGACCGCGATCGTGCAACTGCGCGACGAAGGCAAACTTCGCCTCGACGATCCGATGGTGCGCCATATCCCGGAATTCAAAGCGGTTGCGAGCCGCTTCGGCTCGAACGAAGAGGTGACGCTGCGCCGCCTGCTGACGCATCGCGCCGGTCTGGTCGGAGAATCACCCGACGGGCACTGGAGCAATCTCGAATTTCCCTCGATGCAGGAAACGCTGGCGATGCTCGCGCGGTGCGAGGTCGTGATCGAGCCGGACTCGGCGTTCAAATATTGCAACCTCGCCTTCGCGCTCTTGGGTGAAGTCGTCGAGCGCGTGTCGGGCCGTCCTTATCGCGACTACGTAACGGAAAACATCCTCGCGCCGCTGGGGATGACTTCGAGCGGCTTCGAAATCGGCGCGCGGCGCGAGCGAGTCGCGACCGGCTACATGCCTGAACGTTACCAGGACGTGCCTGCGGTATCGTCCGATCCTCCGACGCGGGGGTATGAAGCGGCGGCGGGGCTGCGGACCTGCGTCAGCGATCTCGCCAAATGGATCTCGCTGCAATTCCGCACCAAGGCGGACGAGCGCGGTGGCGCGCAAGTGCTCAAGGGAAAATCGATCTCCGCGATGCATCGCGTGACCTTCGTCGAGCGCGACTGGAAGGCCGGATACGCGCTCACGTGGATGGGGGCGCGAATCGGCGAGAATATCTACTTGAACCACGGCGGTTCGGTGCCGGGGTTTCTTTCGATGCTCGCGTTCAACAAGCCGCACAGGCTGGGCGTAGTCGCGCTCAGCAACAAGCAGGGCAATATCGCGGCGAGCGCGATCGCGTTTGAAGCGCTCGAGCTGCTGGTGGCAGCGGCAAAGACTGAATTTCAAAGCCGCGCGCCGATCGCGACGCCGGAGAAATTCAAGCCGCTGGTCGGCAGATACGTCGGGATGGATAATTTCGGGGGCCAACTGCATATCGAGTTCCGCGGCGGCAAACTCGTGCTCGCAAGTCCGACCGATCCGTTTCTGCCAGCGGCGCCGCCCCCGGCACCGCTGGTCGCAACCGCCGCGCCGCAGACGTTTATCGTTAGCCTCGGACGGCCCGCGGGCGAGCCGCTGCGGTTCGAGCTCGACGCGCAAGGACGCGCGACCGGCTTTATCCTGGGCGATAATGGCGGGCGCTACCGAAAGACCGACTGAAAAATCTCAAACCGGCCGTCGATAGACGCCGGGCCGGTCTGTCATCCTGAACGGAGGCGGCCGCAGTGAAGGATCTACGCGAAGCGATTCTCTTCGGCACCACCATGGCTGTCGCATTAATCGCTTCGCGGAGATCCTTCGCCTTCGGTTCAGGATGACAAGCGCGGAGAGTTGCGAGAGAACAAGAGACTAATAGAAATAGGGAGAGGAGAGTTCACGATGGGATCAATTGATTTCAACAAAATTCCGCGCTTCAAGGATTTGCCGGTTAAAAAAGGCGCGCCCGCCGAATCCTCTTGGGGCGTGTTCGGCGACAACGATGAATTCGGATGCCTCAACTTCCTTACGCCGGAGGGCGTCGTCGAGGCGGCGCGGCTGGTGCAGAAGGGGCGCGTGTTCCGGCTCGACACGCCGATCAATTACGCCAAGCCTCCGCTGTTCAATCGTCTGCCGGCCAAGCACACGATCCTGAGCTTCGAGCAATACGGACTGCTGGGCCACGACGACTCGCTCGACAACTACAACACGCAGGAAGGCAGCCAATGGGACGGGCTGGCGCATGTCGGCCACGTGCGGCATCGCGTCTTCTACAACGGGGTCAAAGACGAAGAGGTAAAGGATGGCCCGGACGGCAAACTGAGTATTCACAAATGGGCAAATCGCGTGGTCGGTCGCGGCGTGCTGATCGACGTGCGCAAATTCACCCAGGACAAGGGCCGTCCCCTCGACCCGCTGACCTCGGCGACCTACAAGCTCAAGGATTTGCAGGACGCGCTGGCCGCGCAGAAGTCCACGCTCAAGCCGGGATCGATCCTGCTGGTGCGGACGGGATGGCTCGGCGCATACGTCGGCGCGTCGGCCGCGGAGAAGAAGGCGATGGCGCCGCTCGAGGCGCTCAAGTCGTGCGGAATCGAAGCGACCAGCGAGATGGTTGGTTGGCTATGGGACAGCCGCGTCGCCGCGATCGGGACCGACTGTCCCGCGGTCGAGCAGTGGCCGTGGGATTTCAAGGATGAAGGCGCGCTGCACTATCGCGCGCTCTCGATGCTGGGGCTGCCGCTCGGCGAGCAATTCGTGCTCGATGATCTTGCAGCCGACTGCGCCGCCGACAAGCGCTACGAGTTCATGGTCGTATCGGTGCCGATGAATCTCGAGGGCGGAATCGCCACGCCGCCCAACGCGGTCGCGATCAAGTAAGCGAAATCGGAAACGTACAAGGATAAGCCAATGGCACTCGAACTCTCATGCGCGTTCGCAACTTCCTCCGAAAGCCACGAGCATGCGCGAATCGCCGAAGAGCTGGGCTACGCGCGCGCCTGGTTCTACGATTCTCCCGCGCTCTACCCCGACGTCTGGGTGCAACTCTGCCGCGCCGCCGAGCGCACGAGCAGGATCGGGCTAGGCCCGGGGGTGCTGGTTCCGAGCCTGCGCCATCCGATGGTCAATGCGGCGGCGATCGCGACGCTCGTATCGATCGCCGGAGCGCGCCGCGTCGCGGTGGCGATCGGCTCGGGTTTCACCGGACGGCTCACGATGGGCAAGAGGCCGATGAAGTGGTCCGCCGTGCGCGAGTACGTGCAGGTTCTGCGCGCGTTGTTGCGCGGCGACGAAGCGCAGTGGGAGGGCGCGGCTATCCGGATGCTTCATCCGCCGGGCTACGGCGCTACGCGTCCGCTTGAGGTGCCGTTCGTGATCGGCGCCGCCGGTCCGAAAGGAATCGCGGTGGCGCGGGAACTCGGCGACGGCGTTTTTGGCGCGCCGAACCCGATTCCCGGCTTCAAGTGGAGTATCGCGCTGACCTTCGGCACGGTGCTTCGGGAAGGCGAGGATCCCGGATCGGCGCGAGTGCTCGCCGCGGCCGGCCATGCGGCGTCGGTGCTGTTTCATTTCGCGCTCGAGAACAAGATGCTCCAGCTCGTCGACCGCGGCGAGGAATGGGCGGCGGCGTATCAGGACGTGCCGAGCCCTCAGCGTCATCTGGCGCTGCACGACCAGCATCTAATCGCGATCAATCGGCGCGACCGGCCGTTCATAAACGGCGCGATGCTGGTCAAGCAGGGAATTGCGCTGACACACGCCGGATGGCGCGAGCGCGTCCTCGCGCTCGAATCGGCGGGTGCGACCGAGATCGCGTATCAGCCGGCGGGTCCGGATATCGCGTCCGAGCTGGAAGCGTTCGCCTCTGCGATTCGCGGTTGAATGACGATCACGCGACTGCGGCGCGCGCGATGATCGCGGCGACCGCGCGAATCGCGGTTTCCATCACGTCGAGCGCCATGCTTGGAGCGCTCGGATGGCGCGCGCTCTGGCGCGAGTCGTAGGGCAGATGGATGAATCCTACCGGCAGGTTCTGGCGGCGGCGCGTCAGATGCAGACTCGCGTACATCAGGGCGTTGCACGCGTACGCGCCCGCGCTGAGCGAAACCTGGGCGGGAATTTCACGCCGGCGCATCTCGCGCATCACGGCGGGAATTGGAATTCGCGCGAAGTAGGCCTCGGGGGCGCCTGCGACGACGGGCTTGGCGCTCGCACCGAAGCTGTCGTAGAGGCCGGCGTTTTCGTCGGCCAGATTGATCGCGACTTTTTCGATCGAGATTGCAGGCCGGCCACCCGCTTGTCCGAGGCCCAGGATCGCGCGCGGACGATAACGCACGATCGCGGCGTTGAGCCGCCGCACCGCAGCGGCGCATCCGACCGGGATCTTCACCGATTTGACTTTGAGCGCCGCGATTTCGTCTCCGTCGAGGCTCCGCGCGATCTCCCATGAGGGATTGATCCGCTCGCCGCGAAAAGGAGCGAATCCGGTAATCAGCAAAATCCGCGACGACGCCATCGTGGAGCTCTAGCCTTTGCGCACCGGATGCTCGATCGGAACGTCGTCGCGATTGCCCCATTCGGCCCACGAGCCCCAGTAGTTGCGCACGTTGGGATAACCGGCCAGCCGCAGCGCGACGAGTGCGTGAGCGGCGCGGTAGCCGCCCTGGCAATATGGAATGATCTCGGCGTCGGGGCGCAAGCCGAGCGCCTCATACTCCGCGCGCAGCACAGCGGGTGCCTTGAATTCTCCGTCGGGAGTGTTGGCTTCCGTCCAATCGCGATGCGCCGAGCCGGGAATGGCGCCTCCGTGGCGGGCGCGCACACGTTCGCCGAAATACTCGGCGTCGCTGCGGACGTCGAAGATTCGCACCTCGGGGCGGCCGAGCCGCTCGACGATATACGCGCTCGACGCGGAGATCTCGTCGCGCGCGGCGCCTTTGAAGTGCGTCGGCTTGAGCGCGGGCAGCGCGGTCGAAAGCTTTTCATTCGCTAGCGCGCGCAGCCCCCCGTCGAGCATCCGCGCGCGCCGATGCCCCATCCATTCGAGCAGCCACAGCACCCGCGCCGCGCGCATCCCGGAATCGTTTTCGTAGCATACGACAGTTTCCTTGCCCGTGATTGCGAGCGCGGAGAATGCCCATTCGAGTTGCGCGCGGAATTCCATCGTGCCACGCGCGCTGGAATCAGAGTAGTGAAACGGGAACGGATCGAAATGGCGCGCGCCGCGTAAATGACCGGCCCAGTAGTCGTCAGCGGCGCGCGTGTCGATGAACACGACATTCTTGTCGCCGCGATGCGTCCGCGTCCATTTCGCGTCTACGATTGGTTTCCCTTGGGCTGCTGCTGATGCCATCGCGTGGTTCCTTCGCGGCAGACAGTCCGCGCTCAGGCGCTGGTGCCGACCGCATCGCTAATAGAGCGAAATCCCTCGCGCTGGAGCAAGGCCATCAGGCCACGTTTAATTTCCGCCACGACTCCCGGCCCCTGGTAGATAAGCGCGGTGTACAGCTCGACTAGGCTGGCGCCGGCGCGGATATGCTCCCACGCGTCGTCGGCGCTCGAGACGCCGCCGACGCCGATGATCTTGAGCCGTCCGCCGCTGTGCCGGTAGATCTCGCGAATAAATTCGCGCGCGCGGCCGCGCAGCGGCGTGCCGCTTAACCCGCCCGCATGCTCGGACGTGATCCCGACTGCGTCGCGCGCGAGCGTCGTGTTGGTCGCGACGATTCCGTCCAGCGCGAGCTCGAGCGCAGTGTCGCAGATCCGGCGCAGGTCACCCGGTTCGAGGTCGGGAGCGACCTTCAGCAGGATCGGAGGCCGTCGCGTCGCGTTGGTCATCGCGCCGTTGATCGCGGCAACAATCTCGCGCATCCGCTCGGGTGATTGCCAGTTGCGCAAGCCGGGCGTGTTAGGCGAGCTGACGTTGACGACGATAAAATCTCCAAGCGCGCTCATCCGGCGGACGAGCGCCGCGTAATCCTCGGCAACGCGTTCGACCGCGGTCTCCTTGTTCGGCCCGAGATTGATCGCGAGCCTAAGCGCGACTCCGCGTTGGCGCATCCGCTCGATTCTGCGCGCGACCACGTCCATCCCGTCGCTCGGAAAGCCGAGCCGGTTGATGAGCGCCTGGTTCTCGCGCAGGCGGAACACCCGCGGACGCGGATTTCCCGGTTGCGGACGGGGAGTCACCGTACCCAACTCGGCGAATCCAAAGCCGAGTCCCTGCCATGCACCGGCGGCGATGGCGTCTTTGTCCATTCCGGCGGCAAGTCCGATCGGATTTGAAAATTCCAAATCCCACAGCTTGAGGCGCAGCTCGGGCGGGTCGGCCGGCTGCGCCAGCAGCGGCCAGGTCGAGAGGAGCGAGAGCGTCATGCGATGCGCGGTCTCGGCGTCGCACTGGAAGAGCGCAGGTTTGGCGAGTCTGTACAGTTCGGAGAGCATCGTGGGCGTCCGAGCCGCAATCTTGCAGTCCGTGCGGCACCACGCAAATCGCCGAGCTCTGGATAACCGTCGCGGCGATGGATGCATTCCCGTGCGCGCATGGAATATGATCGCGGACGAATCGAGCGAGCGGAGAATTTCCCCCGAGGCGGACGGCGACACAGTGAGCAATCAGGCAAAGATGGAGGTCAAGCTGGTCGATTACGCGCAGCTTCCGCTCGAGAAGCTCTACGCGGCGTTTCGCACCTGCTATTCGTCGGACACTCCGATCGAAGTCTGGGAGAAAATCAAAACTGAAAAGATCAGCCACGAGACGATTCGCAAATTTATCGTCGAGCGGCTGAAGACCGGCCACGCCTCGCCTCTGGAGCAGGTGGTGTTCTGGTTCGGGATCTCGGGCGTGTCGCGATCGCTGTCGCATCAGTTCGTGCGCCATCGCATCGGGATCAGTTTCGAGCAGCAGAGCCAGCGCTACGTCAAGTTCAAGCAGGATCGGATGGCGTACGTGCTGCCGCAATCGTGGCAACGCGTCGGGCTCGACGGCGAGTACGAAGAATTGCTCGCTAAGGTTTCGGAGCTTTACGCCAAGGCGCTCAAGGCGGGAATCCCGGCCGAGGACGCGCGCTTCGTGCTGCCCAACGCGGCGCCGACCAATTTTCACGTGATGGTCAATTTCGCCGAGATGCTGCACATCTGCGACCTGCGCCTGTGCGTGCGCGCGCAGTGGGAGATTCGGCGGATGGTCGCGATGATGCGGGCGGAGATCAAGCGCGTCCTGCCCGAGATCGCGGTGTTCCTGCAGCCCAAGTGCGGCGAGAACCGGATGGGCTATTGCGACGAATCGCTCGAGGATTGGGCCAAGTGCCCGCTCGGCAAAGTGCGTCCGCACAAATCCGCGCTGTTCGAGATGTATGAGCTGCACGGCAAGCGCAAATCCGAAGCGCTGAGCGAAGCCGAATTCAAAGCGGTAGAAGAAAAAGAGCTGCTCTAATCAAATCTCTCGCCCCCTGCGCCCGGGTCGGGGTTGATCGTTCAATAGTCCTGATGACGGCAAATCCTGATTTCGAACGCGCGATTGCTGCGTTCAATCGCGCAGAGTACTTCGACGCCGCGGAGGGCTTCGAGCAATCTCTCCCCACGATTGATGACGCTGAGCTAAAGGCCGTCGCGAATGCGCTCAATCAGATCGCCGCGGCGCTGCATCTGCGGTTCGAGCGCGGGGGGCGGCAGGCGTCAATCAACCTGATGTCGCAAGCGATGCTCGCGCTCGATGATATGAAACCCGCGCGCGCGGGAATCGATATCGAGCGCCTGTACGACGAGGTCTCGGCGCTGGTTGCGGAAATCCGCGCGGCGCCGCGCGACGAGCGCGACGGGCTGAAGCATCGTGCGCGAATCTTTCTGGAGCGCAGGCGCGCTCCCAGGATAAACCGCGTTAAATAGTGCTTGCGGTCTATTGACTCGATATGGGTCCGATGTTAAATCCATTCAGCCCATAGGATAATGCTTTCAAAGAAATCGAAATATGCGCTCAAGGCGCTGACGATCCTGGCGAAAGAATACGGCCAGGGGCCCGTCCTTATTTCGGATATCGCGCAGCGCGAAGATATTTCACGCAAGTTTCTTGAGATCATCCTGCTGGAACTCAAAAATGCGGGAATTCTGCAGAGCAGAAAGGGCAAAGGCGGCGGATATTCTCTCGGGCGTCATCCCCGGCAAATAAGCCTCGGTCACGTAATCCGCGTACTGGACGGGCCTTTGGCCCCTCTGCCCTGCGTCAGCAGGACCGCCTACGTGCGCTGCCGCGAATGCCGGGACGAGCGTACCTGCGGCATCAGGATGGTGATGAAACAGGTTCGCGACGCGACCGCGCAGATCCTGGACTCGACCACGCTGGAAGACATGCTCAAGCAGGTCGAACTGGCGGTGATCGGAAAAGAGGCCGTCAGTTTTTCTATCTAAAGTTTTTTTTGGATGATTACTCTACTTATCGAATAGGATAACTTATGGACGAAAAAGGAACGCAGTACGGGGGCAGTTTTCCTCCATCCGATGTCCTAGAGCGCATCTCGCAGGCGATCCAGGGCGTCCGCTTTGGCTCGGTCGAGGTAGTGATCCAGGACGGCAAGATCATCCAGATCGAGCGCAAAGAAAAATTTCGCTTCGATCGCCCGAATCGATCCTGAGCCAGTCGATTCGATGATCTGCGTACATCAGCCGCCGAACGACGGCGCGGCGGGAGCAACTTCAATTGACTTGTTCCGACCGGACCTCCGGAGGAGCCAAACGCAAAGCGAAGCTTGGCAATTCCAAGGAGACCTGGGAGGAAGACCGTGACACAACGACTGGGAACATCTGACCCTAAACCGGTGCGAGGCATAATCCTAACCACCGCGATTCGAATGGCGGCGATCGCTTTTCGCGCTGCTTTTGGCGCGAGTTGCATTATCGCGATTTCCGCGATTGCGATGCTCGCGATGTTGACGATTACCGCGCAGCCCGCGAACGCGCAGACCGCTTGCACGCCGACGATCAATGCGTGCGGATGCGTCATCAGCGCACCCGGCGCCTACAAGATTGGAATCAATCTCGACGCCTCGCAAGGACTCACCGCGTCGGGCTCCTGCATCGACGTCAAATCGTCATACGTCACGCTTGATGGCGGAAAGAAGACCATCACGGGGAGTGCAACCTCGCCACCGACCGGGACCGGCATCAACATCCGCAAAGGCGCTCGTACTGTCTTCATTGAGGGCCGCGGCGCGACCATCACCGGGTGGGACGTTGGATTGCTCGTTCAGAGCTCTGGCGGCGTAGTGGATAACTGGGTGACTAACGCGAACGGCACGGCGGGGGTTGAGCTGAACCGCGCCACGAACACCGTACTGAGCAATATCACGGCGAGCAGCAATGCCAACTATGGAATTTGGCTCCTGGCGTCGAGCCTCAACGATATAGTCAGTGCAAAAACAGAGACCAACGGAAATATCGGAGTATATGTTGGCTGCTCGCCCCTGGGGCCCATCGGAGCCGCGTGCAAGGGCGTCAAGGTTTCCAACGCGGACTGGATCTACGCGGGGACTATTCCGGGAAACACTAACTACGGAATCGCGCTGGATCTCGGCGTCAGCGCAATCATCGTCTCCGACAATACATTGGCTTCCGGCGCTCACAATGGGAAAGACGACTTGCTGGATGAGAGCTCCACTTGCGGAACCAACCAGTGGATATCAAACGACTCAACCGCCGTCGTCTCTCCGACCTCGTGCGTAAAGTGACGTTTCGACGTGCCACGCCGTGAACCGCTGTGAGTACGCCAGGATGACGGGAGCACGCTGAGTTAGTATCGGCACCGAACCAGGGAAGGATTCGGGCCGCAGGAATCAGAGCCGATGAAAGGCATAGTCGAGCTGACTGGACATCCGGAAGCTCCTCAGATTGGAGGAGTCTTCCGTGAAGAGAAAGGTGATGCTGGCAATACTGCCAGTAATTTGGATCGTGACCGTCGCGGTAATCGCGGCCATCCCGCTTCCGTCTTTTGCTCAATCCACGAGCATCCCTGACGCATCGAAGGATCAGCAGATCATCGAGCTGAGAAAAGAAATAAAACAGCTCGAGCAAAGAGTGGATACGCTGGAAGGACTCGATCATAAGGTCCAGGTCATCGATCGCAAACTCGATGTGCAAGCCCAGGCGCAGCAGGCGCAGATTGCGTCCGATCAGGCCAAGGCCAAGAACGCGCCGGTGATCAAGGCGGGAACCCAAGGGTTTTCGATTGCCTCTTCCAACAACGACTGGCAGGTCGGATTCCACGGTATCCTGCAGGGTGACGGCCGTTTCTTCGCCAATGGCACCGACAAGACGCCGAGCACGTTCTATTTGAATCGGGCGCGGCCGATCCTGACGGCGACGTTCGACAAATACTACGACTTCAACGTCACGCCGGACTTTGGCCAGGGAAAGGTCGTTCTCCAGGACGGCTTCATCAACGCGAGCAATATTCCGTGGGCGCAGCTCCGGGTGGGAAAGTTCAAGACGCCGTTCGGTCTCGAACGCCTGCAAGTCGATACCTATGTGCTCTTCAGTGAACGCGCGGAAACAAACAATCTGGTTCCTAACCGCGATTACGGCGCCATGCTCCACGGCGAATTTTTCGATAACCGCCTGGGCTATCAACTGGCGATAATGAACGGGGTACCGAACAACACGGCTACCGTCGAGTCCGATATTAACGACGGAAAAGATTTCATCGGACGCATCTTTGCTTTGCCGTTCAAGGACACCGAGTATCCCTGGGCCCGAGGTCTCGGGCTCGGCTTCGCCGCGACTTATGGCGACGAGCGCGGTTCGACTACTTCCATCTACAAGACCTACGGCCAGGTGACGTGGTTTAGTTACAATTCGGGCGTAACCGCTGCCGGCCGCCGCTATCGGCTGTCTCCGCAAGGTTATTACTACTGGGGACCGTTTGGATTGTTGGCGGAGTATGTATCCGATACTCACGCGCTTAACCGGGACATCGTGCTCAAGGAAGGAAAGTTCACCAAACCCGTGAATAACTATTCGACTTTCACGGACGATGGCTACAGCGTCGAAGCTATGTACGCTTTGACCGGAGAGAGCGAGTCGTATACTGGTCTGACGCCGTTTAGAAATTTCAATCCTGAAGAGGGTGGGTGGGGAGCGTGGGAACTCGCCGCGCGGATCAGCAACGTGGCGGCAGACAGCGGCCAGTACAAGCTGGCGTATGCGAGTCCGGCGGTGGCAGCCAAGACGGCAACCGAGTTCGCGTTGGGTCTGGCATGGTATCCGAGCCAGAATGTGAAGTGGCAATACGATTACGCCAATACGTTCTTCGACGGCGGCGCGGGAACTACGGCCGCGCCCAAGGATCGTCCAAACGAAAGCGTATTCGAAACGCAGGTTCAGCTCGCTTTCTAAAGAGGTATGGCTCGAAACCGCATCCGCAACAGAGATATGGGTATATAGTCAATGTACCGATTGAAACCTCACTTGAGCCGGTTTGCGGGCGCCGCGATTGCGTTGGTCGCGGGTGTATTACTCAGTACGCCCGCGCGCGCGGCAAATCAGCGCTTGCTAAACGTCTCCTACGACGCGACACGCGAGTTCTACGAGGACTACAACGCCGCATTCGTGAAATACTGGAAAGCGAAGACCGGGCAGGACGTCTCGATCGAGTTGTCCAACGGCGGTTCGGGCAAACAGGCCCGCGCAGTAATCGACGGGCTCGACGCCGACGTTGTAACGCTCGGACTCGCCTACGATATCGACGCGATCTCAAGCAAGGCCGGGCTCTTGCCGGCCAATTGGCAGAGCAGGCTGGGCGACGACAGCAGTCCGTACACCTCGACCGTGGTGTTCCTGGTCCGCAAGGGCAACCCCAAGCAGATCAAAGACTGGATCGATCTGATTCGCCCGGGCGTCGCGGTGATAACGCCGAACCCCAAGACCTCTGGCGGGGCGCGATGGGCGTTTCTCGCGGCGTGGGGATACGCACTCAAGGCGTCGGGCGGCAACCAGGCCAAAGCACGGGAGTTCGTGAAGGCGCTGTACAAAAACGTGCCGGTGCTCGATTCGGGCGCGCGCGGCTCGACCACCAGCTTCGTCGAGCGCGGCATCGGCGACGTTTTGCTGTCGTGGGAGGATGAGGCGTACCTCGCGATCGACAAGCTGGGCAAGGGCCAATTCGAGATCGTCTATCCGGCGCGGAGCATCGTCGCACAGCCGCCGGTCGCATGGATCGACAAAGTTGATCAGCGCCACGGCACGACCGATCTGGCGAAGGCCTATCTAGAGTACCTGTACTCGGACGAGGGGCAGGAGATCATCGTGCGCAATCACTTCAGACCCACGAGCGCCGCGATCGCGGCAAAGCACGAAAAAGATCTGCCGCCAATCGAGTTGTTCACGCTCAAGCAGGTCTTCGGGAGCTGGGCCGAAGTGCAGAAGAAGTTCTTCGCCGATGGCGGAGTCTTCGATCAGATTTATCAGCAATGACACGGCGCGCTGAAAAACGGGGCGGGCGGTAATCGCGATGGCAGTGAGGAAGGCAAGCGTCTTGCCGGGCTTCAACCTCGCTATGGGGATCACGCTCATCTATCTGAGCTTGCTGGTCCTGATTCCTTTGTCGACCATCTTCCTGCAGGCCGCGGGAATGGGGCTCGGCCACTTTTGGTCGGTGGTTTCTTCGCCGAGGGTCGCGGCTGCATACCGGCTGAGTTTCGGCGCCGCGTTCGTCGCCGCGATCGTGGACTCTGCCGCGGGCTTTCTGACCGCGTGGGCGTTGACGCGCTATCGCTTTGCGGGCGCGAGCTTGTTCGACGCGATCGTCGATCTGCCTCTGGCGCTGCCGACGTCGGTTGCGGGAATCACCCTGACCGCGATCTTCGCGGCCAATGGAATTGCCGGATCAATCTTCGCGCGGATGGGAATCAAGGTTGCCTATACGCGCCTTGGCGTCGTGGTCGCGATGATCTTCGTCGGGGTGCCGTTCGTGGTCAGGACCGTGCAGCCGGTTCTGCAGGAACTCGACCTCGAACTCGAAGAGGCGGCCGAGACTCTGGGCGCATCTCGCATTCAAACTTTCACGCACGTGATCTTTCCCGCGGTGTTGCCCTCGATTTTAACCGGCTTCGCGCTCGCCTTTGCGCGCGCGATCGGCGAGTACGGCTCGGTGATTTTTATCTCGGGTAATATGCCGATGCGCACGGAGATTGCGCCGCTTCTGATCGTCACCGAGCTCGAGCAGTTCGATTACCACGCGGCGGCGGCAATCGCGCTCGTGATGCTGATCGCGTCGTTCGCGATGTTGCTCGCGATCAATCTGCTGCAGCGCTGGACCTCGCGGATCTACGCCATATGAACGCGACCAGGATTGAACGAACGAGCCCGAACGTGATCGAGCGGATTTGCCGTCCGTCCTCGGGCAACCGCAAGACCGGCCTCAGCGGATTTGCGATCGTGCTCGGCGCGACGCTCTTCATGGGCGTCTTCCTGGTCATCCCACTGGCGGCGGTCTTCACTCTCGCGCTGCGCGAAGGAGTGCGCGTATACCTCAGAGCGATCTCCGAGCCATACGCGCGCAGTGCAATTCGGCTGACGGTGGTCACCGCGATAGTCGTGGTGCCGATGAATCTTTGCTTCGGAGTGGCGGCGGCGTGGGCAATTGGCAAGTTCGAATTTCGCGGCAAGGGACTCCTCACGACGCTGATCGATTTGCCGTTCGCCGTCTCGCCCGTGATCGGCGGGATGCTGTTCGTGCTGCTGTTCGGAGCGCAGGGAGTAGCAGGACCGTGGTTGCGCGCGCACGGGATCCAGATCGCGTTTGCGGAACCGGGAATCATCCTGGCGACCGCGTTCGTGACTTTTCCGTTCGTTGCCCGCGAGCTGATTCCGATCATGCAGGCGCGCGGGACCGAGGAGGAACAGGCCGCGATCTCGCTTGGCGCCAGCGGATGGCAGACATTTTTTCGCGTCACGCTTCCGAACGTGAAATGGGGCGTGCTCTATGGAGTGATCCTCTGCAACGCGCGCGCGATGGGCGAGTTCGGCGCGGTTTCGGTTATCTCCGGCAACGTCCGCGGACTCACGAGTACGATGCCGCTGTATATCGAGATCCTGTACAACGACTATGAGTTCACCGCCGCATTCGCCGTCGCCTCGCTCTTAACCTTGCTCGCGGTTGCGACCTTGATCGCCAAGCGGATCGTCGGGCGCCGCGCCGGTGTCGTGGCCGAAGAGACTGCGGCCGACGAAGAGGATCTGGCCGCATGAGTATCGAGGTTCGCGGGATCGCCAAGAAGTTCGGCAGCTTCACCGCGCTCGACAACGTGAGTCTGAGCGTCGAGACCGGCGAACTGGTCGCGCTGCTCGGCCTTTCGGGATCGGGCAAGACAACGCTGCTCCGGATCATCTCGGGCCTCGAGGCCGCCGACTCCGGGACGGTGCATTTCCACGGCGAGGATGCGACCGCGATCAGCGTGCGCGAGCGGCAGGTCGGATTCGTGTTCCAGCACTATGCGCTGTTCCGCCACATGACGGTGTTCGAGAATATCGCGTTCGGATTGCGGGTGCGGCCGCGGCGCGCGCGTCCCTCCAGGGATGAGATCGCCGAGCGGGTTCACAAGCTGCTCAAACTGGTGCAGCTCGACGTTCTGGCCCATCGCTATCCGTCCCAACTCTCGGGGGGACAGCGCCAGCGCGTCGCCCTTGCGCGCGCGCTCGCGGTCGAACCCAAGGTGCTGCTGCTCGACGAGCCGTTCGGCGCGCTGGACGCGAAGGTGCGCCAGGAGCTGCGGCGATGGCTCAAGCGCCTGCACCAGGAGCTGCGCATCACCAGCATCTTCGTTACGCACGATCAGGATGAGGCGCTCGAGCTGGCAGATCGCGTGGTGGTCATGAACGCGGGCAAGATCGAGCAGGTCGGGACTCCGGAAGAGGTTTATCATCATCCCGCCAACGCGTTCGTTTACAACTTCCTGGGCAACGTGAACCTATTCCACGGGCGAATCGAGAACGGCAAGGTTTATCTTGGCGATACGATGTTCGAACTCGACGGCGCTGACCGGCGCGCGGTCAATGGAGCCTCGGGCAAGGCGGCGCTCTACATGCGGCCGCATCTGCTCGAACTCGACCGCACGCCGCACGGACATGAAAACTTTCGCGCGACCGTCAAGGCGATCAACGCGGCGGGGCCGCAGGTCAAAGTCGAATTGATTGCCGAATGGGGCGATCCGGTGCAGGTTGAGATCGATCACGAGCGCTACCGGCTCCTCGCGATCGAGCCCGGCGCGCAAGTTTTCGTTCATCCCAGGCAGAGCAAGGTCTTCGTTTACCAGATCTGAGCCGCGCAGCGCCTCTAGCGGGTGAGCTGCGCGAGCAGCTTCTTGAGCTTTGGCGCACCCGCGAGTGCAATGCGGATCTTCGCGATCTCGCCGGAATCGACAATCAGCGGCATCCGCTGGAACCGTCCGCGCTGGTCATAAACGCAGAAACGAATCTCGTACGATCCTTTCGCCATCCCGTCGGTGAACTTGAGGAGTTGAATGCAGGGGACGTGATACGGCGTCGCCACCCGGATCTCTTCCTCGATAATGCCGGAGCCCCAGTGCAGCGCGAACGTGCGCGGCCCGGCTGCGGGCTTGGACTTTTTTGCGGTCGCCATGAAGACCTCCCGTGCGCGATCTTTTCGCCGGTGCGAGCAGATCAGCGTGTACCAGATTTGAGATTTCCCCGCCAAAGACAACAACGATAAAATTCCAGATTTGCGTGCACGGCACGCGCGGCGCGATTTGACTGATCCGGGCGCGCCCGCGATGCTGATGCAACGGACCATGAACATCACGCAGGAATCTGTCGCCGCGGGCCTCAAGCACGCGGACTACATCACCAATCAGCGGGTCGAGACGGCGGTATTTCTTGCGCTCGCGCTCGAGAAGCCGCTGCTGATCGAGGGTCCGGCGGGCGCGGGCAAAACCGAAGTCGCCAAGGTGCTCGCCGCGATGCTGCCGGCTGAACTGGTGCGCCTGCAATGCTACGAGGGGCTGGACGAGGCGCGCGCGCTGTACGAATGGAATTATCAGAAACAGCTTCTGCGCCTGCAGGCCGACGAGGCCAACGGCGCGCGCTGGGAAGATCTTTCCGAGCACATTTTCTCGCGCGAGTATCTGCTCGAGCGTCCGCTCCTGAAGGCGATCACTTCGCCGCGCCGCGTGGTCCTGCTGATCGACGAGATCGACAAGGCCGATGAGGAATTCGAGGCGTTCCTGCTCGAGCTGCTCTCGGATTTTCAGGTGAGCATCCCGGAGCTTGGCACGTTGCGCGCGCACGAGCTCCCGGTCGTGGTGCTGACCTCGAATCGCGCGCGCGAACTTTCGGAAGCGCTGCGCCGGCGATGCCTTCATCTGTTCATCGACTTTCCGGGAATCGAACAGGAACGGAAAATAATCGCGCTAAAAGTTCCGGGGCTTGATGAGCGCCTTGCCGCCGAGGCTGCGCGCTTCGTCGGCGCCGTCCGCAAGCTCGGACTGCGCAAACCGCCGTCGATCGCCGAGACCCTGGACTGGTGCCGCGCGTTGGTGCGGCTGGGGATCGCCGAGCTCGACTCGGAATCGATTCGCACCGCGCTGGGCGTGCTGCTCAAGCATGAGGACGACCGCGCCAAGGTCGAGTCGAAAGCGCCGGCGCTCGCAGCGCGCCGGCCGTGACTTCGTTTCGCGAGCAGGTCGTAAATTTTATCGCCGCGCTTCGCGCCGCGGGAATCCGCATCTCGGTCTCCGAATCGATTGACGCGCTTCGCGCCGTCGCCGCCGCGGGATTCGAGCGCGTGCCGATGCGCGAGGCGATGGCGGCGGCGCTGATCAAGGACGAAGCCGATCGTATGGTTTTTGACGACGCGTTCGCGCAGTTCTTCTCCGCGCCCGCCGCTGGAAATCCGCGCGGGACGCATCCTGATCATCGCGGGCAGCTCGAATCGGCGGCGAGCGGTCGCGGACGTCTCGGCGAAGAGCCGGGCGAAGTCTCGAAACCTCGCGAGCGTCCCGAGCCCAGCCGCCCGGGCGCAAAGAGCGCGCCGCGCGATCGCGAGAATCAGGCTGAAGACCGCAAGAGCGATCGCGCCGAGGCGAAGGCCGATTCAGAGAACGAATCGGAGGATCGTTCCGCACCAGGTCGTACGGCAATAGATGACGGGCCGGAAGAATCCGGAATCGAAACCGGACGCGCGGCAAGGATCCGCGCGCTCGAGCGCGCGCCGTTCGCCGCGTACACCGACCTCGAATACGCGCAGGCGCGCGACACGCTGGCGATTTTGAAACGCCGCTTCCGGGTCCGTCTCGGACGGCGCCTGCGAGTCGCGAAGGCCGGGCGAATCGATTTTCGGCGCACGATTCGCGCCGCAACCCAGCACGGCGGCGTGCTCGCCGATCTGCGCTTTCGCGCGCGGCGTCCGCGGCGGATCGATCTGACGATCCTGGCCGACGTCTCCGGATCTGTGCGCTACGCGGCCGAGCTGATGCTCGATCTCGTCGCTGGCGCACGCGACCATTTCCATCGCGTGCGGAGCTTCGTTTATGTCGACCGGTTGGCCGAAGCCGAGTTCGAGTCTGGCCACCTGGTGACGACGCCGACGCTCGACCTCTACGCGCGATCGGATTTCGGGCGCGTGCTGGGAGAACTATGGGAGCGGCGCGCCGAGGTTCTCAGCCGCCAGACTGTGCTGGTGATCCTGGGCGACGGGCGCAACAACCGCCGTCCCGCGCGCGCGGATTTGCTGCGCGAGATCGCGCGCAACTGCCGCGGCGTCGTATGGCTCAACCCGGAAGAGCCCGCGCGCTGGGGCACAGGCGACAGTGCGATTCTCCAATACGCGCGCGAGGTCCGCGCGCATGTCGCCGCCGGCAACCTGCACGAACTAGAACGCGGCCTCCTCGCAATCGCGTAGCTAGAAATCCAGCAGCTCGCGCATCCGCTCCAGGACCCGTTGTGCGCGCGTCACCTTGCCGTCGGCATGTTGATCGACGTGCAGGGTCTTTTCGCGATCGAGCTGGCGCTGCGCGACGATTTCGCTGATCGCCTCGGCGGCTTTCGGATGCTCGCGGAACAGACGCGCGAAGCCGTCGCGGCTCATTTCGAGCACCTCGGTGTCGGTGACCGCCTTGATCGTGGCGTTGCGCGGATCGCCGTTGAGCAGCGCGCCCTCGCCATAGATCTGCGATGCTCCGCCGTAGGCAAGATGGCGCTCGCTTCCGTCCTGTGCGGTTCCGATTATCTCGACCGTACCGCGGCGCACGATGAACATGGTTTCGCCCGGCTCGCCCTTGCGCACCAGCACCTCGTTTGCGCCGAACTGATGCACCTGCACCGTGGGTATGAGAAAGCGCAGGTCGGCGTCGGTCAGCTCGGCCAGGAATGGTACCTTGCGCAGTTCGGTCATGATCTCGGCTTCGTATTCGGCCTCGCCGGCGCCGATGCGCACGCGGCGCTCGCGCCGCAGCTCGAGCGTACGCATCGGATAGGGGATATCGATCCGATTGCGCCGCAGCGCGTACCACAGGCTCGACACGACTTCGGAATGGACCCGCTCCTGCAGCGCGTAATCGTCGATCCAGAATTTGACCCGGTAGCGAATCGCGCTGTCACCGTACTCCCAGGGCATGATTTCAACCGCCGGATCGCGCATCACGTGCGGAATATCGTGCAGCACCTTGACCAGCACTTCGCGCACGCGATTGGGTGGCACGTCGTAGGCGATTCCGACCGAGATTTCATCGCCAATCGAGCCGCCGAAATTTACCAACACGTCCTTGCTGACCAGCGAGTTAGGAACCTCGAGGCGCTCGTTGGCGCGAGTGACGACCGTTGTCGAACGCCATCCGATTCCGCGCACGCGGCCGATATAGTTGCCCGCGCGCACCCAGTCTCCAGGCTCGAACGGCTTGCCGAGCTGGAGCATCAGACCGCTGAACACGTTGCTGAGCGATTCCTGCAGCGCGAGGCCTACGACCGCGGCGAGCACGGTGGTCGTGGTCAGGATCGATAGCGGTTGAAAGCCGAAGTCCGTGTACAAGACGACGCCCGCGACCACCGCCCACAACACGAACATCACGAGGTCTTTGAAGATGGTCGAGAAATGCGCGCGCCCGCGCCGCGTGAGCCCATCGACGGCTTCGAGCAGGAGCCGGATGACTCCGAACAGGAATAGGACCAGAGCGGCGGCGGCGACCTTCTCGGCAATATCGCGGCGGTGAATCAGCGTCGAGCCGACATCGAGGATGAGGCCCGAAGCGATCAGCACGAAAGTATTTGAGCTGATGATTGCTGAGCGCCGCCGCCTTAGCGCAAAGGCCGCCAGCAGGGCGACCAGAATTGCGAGCGATTCGGCGAAATCGCGCAGATCCGAATGAATCGCCCAGAAGCCGAGAATCAATTGCAGCGGCGTTGACCGCATCGCTTATACCCCGATGACCCCTATACCCCGATCACTTCGGCAATCCCGCCGAGCAATTTCGCCGCGCCAAAATACTCCGCGGCGATCTCGCGCGCCGCGCGCGTGTGCCGCGCATAGCCGGCGTTGACTCGCTCGATCGAATCGATCGCTTCGTCGGCGGTGTCGAAACCCAACAGACCTTCGCCCTCGGGCACAAATTTCTCAAACCCCGTGCGCTGCGTCACAACCGGGCGCCCCGCCGCCAGATAGCATACGCTGCGGTCGCTGAACCATCCGGAGCGGGTGCGCACGTAGATATCTTTCGCGACCGTGAACTCGCCGCGCGAGACGCTGATATATTTGCGATATGCGTCGATATCCAGCGACATCGGCATCACCGGCGTGATCGAAAACCCGCCCGCGAGCGCAGCGTCGTAGTCCGGACCGGCTTTGAGATCAGTCGCGATCTCGATCGGCTGCTCCGCCCGGCGCGGGACCGCGAGCATTTTCTGAAAGTTGACGTGCTTGGACCAATAGTAGGTATCGCCGCCGATCACCAGATCGCTGCCGTGGTTGCGCCAGGTTCCAACCGTGGTAAACGCGCGCGGCTCGGCTGGACCAACGCCGGTCGGCCAATCCTCGAGCAGCACGGGAGGCCGGGTGGTATGCCAATTGATTCCCGCCGCCGGAAGTTTGCAATCGGACGCGCCGATATTGGCGGCGTAGGTGAAGAACAGTTTGTGCGCCGACGCGAACTCTCGCGCGAGCGCGATCTTGCGCGCGTACTCGACTTGAAACGTGCCCGGGTCGGTCTCGAGATAAACCAGGCAGCGCGAGGCGCGATGCTCGTCGCGCGGCTCGGTCGCTCCGCACAGATTGATCACGGCGTCGGCCCCGCGGATAAGCTCGAGACATCGCTCGCGCGCCATCCCGACGTACTCCTCGCGCACGGAATCCAGAAACGCCCACCGGCCGCCGAAGCCGTAGCGCTCGAGCACGGCGCTGAGCAGCCGCAGGTTGCGCGAAGGGTCGCGCGTGATCGTGACCTCGACCGGGTCGTAGCAATACGCACGATGATCCTCGATGTAGTAAACGTCGAAGCCGAGTTCGCGAAAGCCGATCAGGTGATGCAGTAGCTGCCAGACGACGCCCGCGAACGGGTACCGCGCGGCGAGATGAAGAACGACGATTCGGCCCTTGCGCTTTTGGTCCACCAGGATTGCCGCAATTTTACTGTGCGCAGCGGGTTATAGATAGCCGGGCAGCGCGCTGCGCGCCGCAGCGACCATTGCTAGGGCAGGCCTGCGATGCGCCTCAGCTCGTCGTTCAACAATTCGACGGTCTTCCGCCGCTGGCTGACCTGCGCCGCTCGATTCTCTCCGAGCTCGCCGAGGTAGCACCCGCGGTCCGGCAGATAGAGCACTGCGCGGTAAGGAAAGCCCGGCTTGAGCTCATGCCACGGCTTGCGCGCGACAACTCCTTCGATCGCGCCTTCGACCACGCGCTCGCACATCTCGAGCCCGTCGCGCCAGGTGAGCGCGGCGGCAGCGCGCAGCCTGGCGGTGCGCCGTGAATCCTCAACCCCTTCCATCCGGCGCATCACCTCGGCCACCAGCGCGTCATCGGGATCCTCGGTCGCGCCTCCCAGCCACCTGTGCGAACGCACGCCCGGCTCGCCGCCGAGCGCGTCGATCTCGAGCCCGCCGTCGTCGGCAATCGTCGCGATACCGGCGCGCGCGAAATAAAAGCGCACCTTCAGAAGCGCGTTGCCGGCGAACGTCGCGGCGGTCTCCTCCGGATGCTCGCGGATATCCGCGTCCGCGAGCGAGATCGGTTTGAGCGCGTACGCGGCGAGCAGTAGTCGGTACTCGGCCAGCTTGGCGGGATTAGTGGTTGCTACGAGAATTTCTTTCATCGCGATAACGCGGCCAGTTAAGATTTCGATTTTGGATTGTAGGTGAACTTGAGATTCTCGCGCTCGGAATGCTCTTCGAGTGCAAGCTCGATCAGCCGATCGATCAATTTGGTTATCGGGATTCCGCTCGCCTCCCACAGCTTCGGATACATGCTGATCGAAGTGAAGCCAGGGATCGTGTTGACCTCGTTCACGTAGATTCGGCGCAGATCGCGGCTGGCCAGAAAATCGACTCGCGCCATCCCGCGACTCGAAAGCGCGCTGAACGCGCGGACCGAGATCGCGCCCAGACGCTTCATGATCGCGGGCGGAACGTCGGCCGGAATCTTCGTCTTCGCGCCTACGGGATCGACGTACTTGGATTCGTAGCTGTAGAACTCGTGCGCGCCCGCGACAATCACTTCGCCCGCGACGGAAGCCTCGGGACGATCGTTACCGAGCACCGCGACTTCGAACTCGCGCCCCGCACATGACGCCTCGATCAGCGCCTTGCGATCGTACTGGAACGCGTCTTCGAGCGCGGCGTCGAGTTGGCTCGCGCGTTTGACCTTGCTGACGCCGATCGACGAACCGATTGCGTTGGGCTTTACGAACACCGGGTAGCCAAGCTCGCGCGCGAGCTTGCGCGCACCCGCGCGATCGGCATGCCACTGCGCGCGCACGATCGCGTGATAGCGCACTACGGGAACCTTCGCCGCGTGCAGCAATCGTTTCTGCACATCCTTGTCCATCCCGATCGCGGAGCCCAGCACGCCCGCGCCGACGTACGCAATGCCGGTCAGATCAAGCAGGCCTTGCACGGTGCCGTCCTCGCCGAAGGTGCCGTGCAGCACGGGAAAGATAACGTCGAGATCACCTGCGACGGCGCCTCCCGTACTCGCGAGATCACCCGGAGCCGGCGCCCGAACCAGCGCGCGGCTGTCAGGATGCGGCAGCAGGGTGACGGGAGTATCTCCCGCCGACAGCGCGGCCAGATGCGGCGTCGCTTCGGCGAGCAGCTTGAGCGCGTCGTTTTCGAGGTACCACTTGCCGTCGCGATCGATTCCGATCGGCACGACTTCGTATCGCTCGGGATCCATCGCAGACATCACGGTGAGCGCCGATCGCAGTGAGATTTCATGCTCACCCGAACGTCCGCCGAACAGAACTCCGACCCGGATTTTGTTGCCTGATGCCATCGTCTTGCAGCCGCGCGCGCGGCGCATGGATTGTGACATGGCGCGCGAAAATCTTCGAGTAGATCTTCGAGCGATACTTCGAGACGCGCGCCGCGCCAGACATGGAATCGCGCACGGCGCGCCGATAGAGTTTCGCCAATGCGGCGCTATTCATTCGTCACCGTTGACGTTTTCACCTCCCGCTCACTTTCGGGCAACGGCCTGGCGGTCTTCACCGACGCGGCCGGTCTGAGCGACGCGGAAATGCAGTCGCTGGCGCGCGAAATGAATCTCTCCGAGACCACCTTCGTGTTCCCGCGCGACGCCGCCGTCGAGCGCGAACGCGGAGTGAGCGTGCGCATCTTCACCATCGGGTATGAACTCCCGTTCGCCGGCCATCCGACGCTCGGCACCGCCTATGTGCTGGCTCGGATGCGCCAGAGGCGCGATATCGTGCTCGACCTGAAGGTCGGACGAATCCCGATCCGGTTCACGGATCGCGAGGGCGAGATGTTCGGCGAAATGACGCAGCGCGATCCTGAATTTGGCTTCGTTCACAACGCCACCGAAGTCGCGGCCGTCACTGGATTGCCGCCCGGCGCGATCGACGCGTCGCTGCCGATCCAAACCGTCTCGACCGGAGTAGCATTTGCGATCGTGCCGATAATCTCGCTGGCTTCGTTTGCCGAACTGCACGTCGATCAGGTGCGGATACTTGCCTACCTCGAGCGTACGGCGACGCATCAGTTCTATTTCGTGTCACGCGAAACCCGGGACCCCGCGGCGCGGCTTCATGCGCGGATGCAATTCATCGGCGGCGAGGATCCAGCGACCGGCTCGGCGGCCGGCGACGCCGCGGCGTGGATGGTGCGCAATGGAATCGCGCATCCGGGAGAGCAGGTGCTCATCGAGCAGGGTATCGAGGTGCAGCGTCCGAGCCGAATTTTCGTGCGCGCAAGCCTCGACGGATCGCGCGTGCACGACGTCCGCGTCGGAGGCCACGTGGTCGAGGTGATCCGCGGCGAAGTGTCGCTGCCCTAGATCGTCTCCACCCGCGCATCGCGAGGCTACTGACGATAGTTTGGCGCTTCCTTGGTGATGAACACGTCGTGGACGTGGCTCTCGCGCTGGCCCGCGTCGCTCACGCGGATAAAGCGCGCGCGGCGGCGCAGCTCTGCCAAGTTGGCGGCGCCGAGGTAGCCCATCCCGGATTGCAGACCTCCGATGAGCTGGTCGATATTCGACGCGAGCGACCCGCGATGCGGTACGCGGCCCTCGATTCCCTCGGGCACGTGTTTGCCCTCGTCGATTTCCTGCAGGCCATAGCGGTCGCGCGTACGTTCGTTCATCGCGCCGATCGAGCCCATCCCGCGATACAGCTTGTAGGTGCGGCCCTGGTAGAGAAT
Organism: Binataceae bacterium (SeqCode); assembly: GCA_049281755.1. Classification (GTDB taxonomy): domain Bacteria; phylum Desulfobacterota; class Binatia; order Binatales; family Binataceae; genus JBARDN01. The sequence continues at coordinate 391 of JBAPSR010000306.1, read as the reverse complement.
CGTCTCGCCGGGACTTTCCTCGGTGCCGGCGAACAGCGATCCGATCATCACCGAGGTCGCGCCCGCTGCGATCGCCTTGGTGATATCGCCGGAGAAGCGAATCCCGCCGTCGGCGACGATCGGAATTCCGCGCGGCTCCGCAACCGCCGCAGTGTCCATGATCGCGGTGATTTGCGGAACGCCGACGCCCGAGACCACGCGCGTGGTGCAGATCGATCCGGGCCCCATCCCGACGCGCAGCGCGTCCGCGCCCGCGTCGATCAGCGCCTTGGCGCCTTCAGAAGTGGCGACGTTGCCCGCGATAATATCCACCTCGGGACAGTCGCGGCGCGTTGCGCGCACTGCCTCGAGCACGTTGTGCGTATGACCGTGCGCGGTGTCGATGCAAAGC
>JBAPSR010000305.1:0-7376 GCA_049281755.1 Binataceae bacterium (SeqCode) | reverse complement strand
CCTCTGGATGTGGCTGCTGGCGCTGGAGCACGGGCGTTGTGATTTTGTTCCGGAGATTCTGGCGCGCCGAGAGTTCGAACTCGATGCGCGCCGTGCGCAGTGGTACCTGACAGGGGGCCGCGTTTTTCGCAGCTTCGTGCACAAACGCTACGGCCGTCGTGTGCACGTGGACTTTTTGGGCGGCCTGTTGGTTTCGGTCGGTTTGGTCGCGATGGCCCGCGGAGATCGAAAGGGGGCTCGCGCCTGCTATCTGGAAGCCCTGCGCAACGCCCCTGCTGCGATCAGAAACTATGCGCGGCTGGTTTGGACGTTTGTGCCGCCGCGCCTGGCTGGTCCGATTTCCCGACTCGTACCTGCCTATTCAGCACGCGCGCTCACCGGTCCTCCGCGCAGCGGCCCTTTCAGTGCCGAGGGTCTCGGAGACTAGCCGATGATGTTCTCGCTCGTAGTTGCAACCACCGGACGAACCGCCGAGCTGGAACAGCTGCTTGACAGCTTGGCTCGGCAGACGCTGCGGGAATTTGAATTGCTGGTGGTTGACCAGAATCCTGATGGCCGTCTGGTTCCCATCCTGCAGGTGCATCAGCATGACTACTCAATTCGCCATCTGCGATCGCCGCTTGGAGTTTCACGCGCCCGCAACGCAGGCCTGCGCGAGTGCTCGGGCCGTATCGTCGGTTTCCCCGACGACGACTGCTGGTATCTGCCGCACACTCTCGAGCGCATCGCTCGCGAGTTTGAGGCGCGACCCGATGCCGACGGCCTGACCGGTCCGTGCATCGATGGAAGCGGCGCGATTCTGCGGCATGGACCGGGCTTCGGCGGATGGCTCACGAAGTACAACCTGTTTCCGCGCACGCACGCGTTTACGGCCTTCTTTCGACGCGAACGGATTTCAAGGCTCGGTGGGTTCGATGAGACCTTGGGCCCCGGAGCTGGAACTCCGTGGGGATCGGCCGAAGACCATGAGTATATGGCGCGCGCGCTGGAAGCGGGTCTGCGGATCTTTTACGACCCTGCGTTGGGCGTATGTCATCCCGATGCTCCGCATTCGTTTGACGAGCGCGAGATCCTTAAGGAACGGGAGTACTCGCGTGGCAGCGGGCGTTTTATGCGAATGCACAATTACTCACGATCCTATTTCGGCTATCGGATCGCACGCGCCCTCGGTGGTGCGGCGCTGGGCGCGATCCGCGCCGACGGAGCCAAGGTCCGCTACCACTTAAACGGTGTGCTGGGAAAGTTGGAAGGATGGCGGTCAAGCGTGACCACGATCGCGGCCACTCCCAAAACGCCGCTCGCAGCAATGGCGGCGAAGCGAGGGATTGATCCGTGAAATTCTCGTTGATCGTCGCAACTGTCGGACGGGTCGAGGAGCTCGAGAAATTCCTCGAGAGCCTGGACCGCCAGACCTATCGTGATTTCGCACTGCTCGTGGTCGATCAAAACCTCGACGATCGCCTGGCGCCGCTGATTGCGCGCTTTAAAGATCACTTCGATATTCGCCATCTTCGCTCCGAGCGCGGACTTTCGCGCGCACGCAACGTCGCGCTTCCATATGTGACCGGAGACGTGGTCGCGTTTCCCGACGACGATTGTGTATATCCGTCGGACGTCCTCGAGCGAGTTGCGAGTCTATTCGCTACGCGCTCCGATATGGACGGGGTTTCGGGCCGCTGTCTCACTCCGGAAGGCGCGCCGCGCGGCCGCTGGCCGTCGAGTCCGACGCGGATCACCAAATACAACATCTTCGGCCGGTGTATCTCTTTCACGATGTTCTTGCGCCGCGCCTTGGCTGCTAGAGTCGGCCCATTTGACGAAACGCTTGGGCTGGGTGCGAACACCCCGTGGCTTGGCGCCGAAGACTACGACTATCTTCTTCGTGCTGCTCTGCAAGGTACCGGCGTTTACTACGATCCGAGCGTCGCTGTGATCCATCCCGGCTTGCCCACGGCGTACAGTGCTCTGGATCGAGCCAAACGCTATGGAAACGCGCTCGGGTTCGGCCGGTTCCTTGCCAAACATCACTACCCATTCGTGTTTGTTACTTACTATTCGGGGCGTTACCTTGCCGACGCCGCGTTTAATTTTGCGACTGGCAGGATCGCGAAGGCCTATTACCGATGGTCCACGCTGGTCGGAAATCTGGAAGGTTGGTTCGCCACGTGATCTCCCGCGCGAATATCCTGGGCGTCGGCGTCAGCGCGATCAATCTGCCCATTGCTCTCGACACGATCGAAGACTGGATCGCGCACCGCGCGCCCAACTACGTCTGCGTGACTGGCGTCCACGGCGTCATGGAAAGCCATCGCTCATCCGAGCTGCGCGAGATTCACAATCGCGCTGGACTGGTAACGCCCGACGGAATGCCGTTGGTGTGGCTCGCACGGCTGATGGGATTTCGCGAAGTTGCGCGGGTTTACGGTCCTGACCTGATGCTCGCGATCTGCGAGCGCTCGATCGCGCGGGGTTGGCGTCATTTCCTCTACGGCGGCGCGCCTGCCGTTCCTGAGCTTCTGGCGAGGAAGCTCTCTGAGCGATTCGCGGGGATCGGGATCGCCGGGATGTACTCGCCGCCATTTCGCCCGCTCACCGCAAATGAGGATCAAGATATCGTCGCGCGCATCAACGACTCGGGCGCCGATATCGTCTGGGTTGGTTTGAGCACGCCCAAGCAGGAGCGTTGGATGGCGGCGCATCGCGCAGCGCTCAGGGTTCCGGTACTGATCGGATGCGGCGCGGCGTTCGATTTCCATGCCGGACTGAAGGCACAGGCGCCGCGCTGGATTCAGCGCAGCGGACTCGAGTGGATGTTCCGGCTGCTGTCCGAGCCACGGCGTCTGGGTCCGCGCTACCTGGTAAATAACCCGCTGTTTGTGGGTCTGATCATTCGTCAATTGCTCCGCCGTCAGGCGCTTCCAACCGACTAACCAATCCGAACCCCAACAGGTTTATTCATCTATGACACCACCGGCTAAACCCAACCGGCGCATTTCCCGTATCGAGCGCGGCCATACTCTGAGTGCAGTACCCCGGACGGCAGCGCCGATTGCGTTGCCGCGTCCGAATCGCCGTCTCTCGAGCCTGTTTCAGTTTGGCGCGCTGCTATTGGCGGATCTGTCTGCGCTTACGATCTCCGCGCTTATCGCATACGCGGTGTGGGGCTTCGGCGAAGTCCGTCAGCCGTTCGAGATGTACGCGCGATTGTTTCCGTTGCTCGCGCTGTTTCCGTTCATCTATGCCGCCTTCGGACTCTACCCGGGCTTTGGACTTGGGGCTCCTGAAATTATCCGCCGACTCGTTTCCGCAACCAGCCTTACCTACGTGTTGCTCGCGGGCGCGACGTTTATCGTGAAGCTGTCGCCGGAGTATTCGCGCGTCACGTTCGGGATCGCGTGGTTTCTCAGCCTTGCGATGCTTCCGATGGTCCGGTTTATCGTGTTGACCGGAGTGCGCAAATTCCGATGGTGGGGTGAGCCCACGGTCGTGATTGGCAATCCCTCGCAGATCGAGCTAACGATGGATTTGCTGCGAGACGCGAAGTCTCTGGGCTATCGCGTGGTCGGAGTGCTGTGCTCTGATCCCGAGTTCCGCGGCGGCGAAATCGGTGGCGTGCAGGTCCTCGGCGGACATGAGCTTGCTCCGGAGATCGCGGGCGGTGGTGTCAGCACAGCAATCGTTTGGGGTGGTTCGCGCGGCGGTTATACCGGACGCAACGGAACGCTCGATCGCGCGAATCAAATCGGATGGCTCCAGCGCCAATTTCGGCACGTGGTTATCCTGCGCGGCGATGACGGCCTGCCAGTCGAGCACGTTCAGGTGCGCAATCTTGGTACCGTGCTCGGTATCGAATTCTCCAACGAACTGCTGCGCCCGGAAAACCGCGTCGTTAAACGCGCGCTCGATCTTATCCTGGGAACCATGTTTATCGCGGTCGCCGCTCCGGTCATCTATGTCTGTGGGACGATCGTTAAAATAGTCAGTCCGGGGCCCATGTTCTATTGTCAGGATCGCGAGGGTCTGGACGGCAAGAAAATAAAAATGTGGAAGCTGCGCACGATGCACGTCGATGCGGAGCGCCGCCTGTCCGAGCATCTCGCCACAGATCCCGCATTGCGCGCCGAATGGGAAGCCAAACTCAAGCTCAAGCACGACCCCCGCGTGGTCAGGGGTATCGGCAGCTTCTTGCGCCGCTTCAGTATTGACGAGCTGCCTCAGCTCTTTTGTGTGCTGAGCGGCACGATGAGCCTGGTTGGGCCGCGCCCATTGCCGGACTATCACCTCGGGATTTTCCCCCGCGAGTTCCGCGAGTTGCGCCGTACGGTGCGCCCCGGTCTGACCGGCATGTGGCAAGTGACGGTGCGCAACTCTGGAGGCTTGGAAGAACATCAGCGCTACGATTCTTACTACGTGCGCAACTGGTCGATGTGGCTGGACTTTTACGTGATGGCCAAGACGGTGTTCGCCGTGCTCGCGGCCCGGGGCGCATACTAAATGGCAGTCGCACCAAATCGCATTGAAGTTGATGGTGCCGCGGCCCCGATGACCGGATGGCGTACTGCTCCGACTTACCCGCCGATGCGGCCGCGCGGACGCGCGCGGCGGCCCTCGCGGATGCGCAAGATACTATCGCTGCGTCCGTTCCGTTTGGAGATCGTGCTAATCATAGGATACCTCGTCGCGACGCGGCTGTTCTCACTCTCCGCCGCAAAGGTGGGGATCAATCTCGGCCCGGTTCCGCTGTTCCTTACCGACTTAACGCTCCTGGCGCTTGTGGGGCTCGCAATGCTGAGGCGTCCGGGAAAGTTGATGTTCTGGCTATCCTCAGGACGCGGTGCGACTGCCGCCGGTGTTGCCCTATGGCTGTTATGCGGGATCTCGGTGATCTATTTCATTATTGCATTCCCGGTTTACAAGGTTATGGCGGTGCGCGATCTCGCGATCTTTTGCTATAGCCTGTTCTTCCCGCTCACTTATTTTGCGATTGGTAATCGTGGATGGGCGATCCGCGTAACCCGCTACTGCGTTTATTCCGGTTTGGTACTTGCGGGGATGATCCTCGCGCAAAAGATGACCGGAATCGACCTGGGCCTCGGCGTACTATCGCGCGATATCAATGGATCGTGGGTAGCTTATGTCGGCGGTGACGATTACGGGGCGATCGCTGCCAGCGCGATGATGGGGCTCATCGCATACCTGATGCTGGAGCGCGAGTATCGCTATTTTCACGCGATAGGTGCATTTGTGTGTCTTCTCGCGGTGGCTGCCAATGGCGCGCGCTCGGCGGTGGTCGGAGCGGCGCTGGCAGGCGCGATCTGCTTCGTGCTGCTCTCGACGCGTTACCGTATTATTTTCGGCGTGATCTGCGCCGCGTTGATTTTTGTGGTTCTGGCCGGCGCGACGCTTCCGGACACGATTCCCGGAGCGCCCGAGCTGCACAATCTGTCGATCGGAATTACCAGCGCGGTCGGCGGAAGCTCGGATATGGATGCGCAGTTCAGAATCGGCCGGTGGCACGACGTCATCGGAACCTGGCTTACGAATCCAGTGTTCGGGGTTGGCTACGGAAAGGAAATTCTCAATAGCGTTTTTGTCGGATCCGATTCCGTCGGGGAATTCAATGAGGGGATGCCGCACAATACTTACCTGTTCCTGTTGGCACGTATGGGCCTGATTGGATTCGGGCTCGTCGTATTTGCGACTCTGTTCGGGATCGGGAAACTGATCGCGTCGGTGCGCCGCTACCGGCAACCCGATGATCTTGCGGCGCTCAATGTACTCGTCACCCTCGCGACATACGCTGCGTTCGTGCTGTTCTTCGAACGCCCGATGAACAATGCAGGCTTCTGGATCATGCTCGCGGTTGGCTTGCGCCTCGCCGAAACCTCGCGTGCCGCGATGATGGCGCGGCTCTCGATGCCGCGCTTTATGCCTGCCAGTTTGCGCGTGCATTCCTCCTACTTGAATGCGTCGGGTGCGGCCGCGCGAATCTCGTCACAGGCTTGATGGCCGCCTTTGTCCGTCCAGCGGTCCGATGAGCCCGGATCGCGCCAGGTCGCGTAGCATCAGATCTATATCGTCGCGGACCGTGGTCGCGGCGATTGCGTATTCCGCGGCGAGAGCGCGCGCGATCGCCGCCGGGCCGTTTCCTTTCGCCAGCATCTTCCAGATTTTCCCGCCCGTTTCGTCCAGCCGATAGCTGCTCCCACTCCTTAGATCGATCACAAGCGTCTCGTCGCCGATGCGCCGCCATGCGATGGCTGGCGGGATCTTTGCGCGTGCGGCCAGAGTTGAACCCCGCGCTTGCACCTTTTTGCGCACGCGAGCTGCTGCCGTGCGGTTGAGTTGGCGCCGCACTGCGGCGGGGTAGTCGGGCCGAGCCATGAACCATCCTGCGAACGCGGTCTTCGCGATGCTTCCGGTCACCGGAGAGTTGCGATGCTCAAGCGCCGGGCCGATGCGAAACAGAATCGCGCTGCCCAAGCCGCGATTCTTGACCTGCGCTACGATTCTTCCCGCCGTCCGATCGCGAATCTCAAGCCGCCCTCCGCGATAAGTCCCCGAGCCAACATTGATACTGAGTGCGACCAGGCGATCGCGGACCGCGTCATCGTGCCATTCGAGTCCCAGTCCACCCTGGTCCGCCACGCGGTATACCCGCCCGGCGAATGACCCGATCCGCGCAGATCCGGTGATAGTGCGGATCGCATCGAACAGCGCGGGATCATTCAAAAGAAAGTTCAGCGCAGCCGAAGCGACGTTGGGCGCCATCGAGAGGTCGCGCCCGAAGCCCCGATGCTCGACGCGGCCGAAATCCGCGTGCTCGAGATGCGCGGCGATCACGCGCATCAGTTTTCGATCGATCATCGCGGGAAACCTGACGAAACTTTGACGCTCGAAATCGCGCCGCAGCGCCGCTAACTCACGCGTGCCGGCGCATCGGGTTTTGTCGCGGGTGATTCGGATCGGGTGCGTTGGTCGCATCGCAAATGCTCGAACGTGACCGCGAGCCTAGCGTGAACGCCGCTCGATCCTCCAGCGCGAAACTTCGTTGCAATCGCCGATTAGCGCCGATACGATCCTCAGAGTGATGCACGAGCCTGGAGTAATGAAGCCGCTCGGAAGATTGCTTGCGATCGCGGTTGTCGTCTGTGCGCTACCGCTCTTTACGGGATGCTCGAATCAGCAGAACTCAGACTCGACGTTGGAGCAGGCCGGGCAATCGGAGCCGCCCAATGCTGCGGCTCCAGCCACCGATGCTCCCCCGCACCCGCAGGACAAACCGCAGTCACAGCATTAGGAGCCCGCGCGACTTGGTGCGCCGCGAGCTAGCGCGGCGTGTGCGACTTCAGGAATTCGCGCACTCGCGAGACTGT
>JBAPSR010000304.1:0-2136 GCA_049281755.1 Binataceae bacterium (SeqCode) | reverse complement strand
GTGGTAAACATGTAAATATCTTTAGCACATGTCCCGGATGATTCAGCTTCGTAATGTTCCCGACGCGCTCCATCGCAAGCTCAAGGCGCGCGCGGCGATGGCTGGCATGTCGCTCTCGGATTATCTGATCGCCGAAGTCCGCCAGATTGCTGAGCGGCCTACGTTGGAAGAGTTGCGCGACCGTATACGTCAGCGCGAGCCGGTCGTGTTGCCGTTTCCGGCGGCGCGCGCGGTTCGAGAGGAGCGCGACGCGCGGTGATTGTGCTCGATGCGTCGGCGGCGTTCGAGTGGCTCTTCGAAACGCCGACCGGGGTCCGCGTTGACGAGCGAATTATCTCGCGTGCCGAGTCGCTGCACGCTCCTCATCTAATCGACGTGGAGGTCGCGCAAGTGCTCAGGCGCTACGCCGCTCTAGGCATCGTGACTGCCTCTCGCGCCCGCGGAGCTTTGCAGGATTTGATCGATCTGCGTCTTGTCAGGTACGCGCACGATCTTCTTTTGCCTCGAATCTGGGAGCTGCGCGAGAATTTCACAACCTATGACGCTGCTTACGTCGCGCTCGCAGAGACGCTTGGCGCGCCTCTAGTCACCTGCGACCGCAAGATCGCCTCCGCGTCACTTCATCACGCTCGGGTCGAGTTGATTTGATTTCAGACGGTCCGGGCGAGCGCGCGCTTTCGGCTCCCCAGGCTATCGTGCTACGCACGAGTTCGTAAGTGTGCGCCGAGCCGTCGGCGCTGCGGAGGATCATGCGATGAGTGATTTGCTTGCGGAGAAAACCGGACATGTTGCGACGCTCAAGCTCAATCGGCCCGAGCGGATGAATGCGATTAGCGTTGAGATGCTCTCGACGCTGGGCGACAAGCTCAAAGCGTTCGACAGCGATCCCGAGGTGCGCGTGATTATTCTGACCGGCGAGGGGCGAGGCTTCTGCTCCGGACTCGATCTGAAAGATGCCGCCGCCGGGCGCGGAATCGGCGGCGCGGGCGTGTTGTCGTCGGGCGGTGGCGCGGCGCATATCAGCACCTTCGACATCCCGACTGTGACTCTCCATCGCATCGACACTCCGGTTATCTGCGCGCTCAACGGCGCGGCCGCAGGCTATGGATTTGATCTCGCATTGGGATGCGACCTGCGCATCATGAGCGATCGCGCGAAACTGGTTCCGGCTTTTGCCAAGCGTGGAATCGTGCCCGAGAGCGGCGGCACCTGGTATCTTCCGCGGCTGGTCGGATGGGCTAACGCCTGCGAGATCGGATTTATTGCCGACGATATCGCACCCGCGCGCGCGCTCGAACTCGGCCTCGCAAACAAGGTCGTGCCGCACGACAACCTGATGCCTGAGGCTATCGCGTGGGCGGAAAAAATCGCGGCCAACGCGCCGCTCGGAGTGCGCGCGATGAAGCGGCTGTTCCGCCACGGGCTCAGCCAGGATTTCGAATCGCATACGCATCACGTGCTGATGCAGTTGCTGCTGCTGATGCGCTCCGGCGACTTCCGCGAAGGCGTGACGGCCTTCATGGAAAAACGCCCGGCGAATTTTCAGGGCAAGTGATCGCGCATCGCGGTTACGGCACAGGCGCGGGCGGCGGTTCCATGAATGCGACCGCTACGCCGTCGAGCGGATCGACGATCCGCGCGATCCGGCCGCCCTGAACCGCAGTCTTCGGTTCCGTCGCCTGCATCCCGGCCGCGCGCGCGAGCGCGACCGCGCACCCGATATCAGCGCACATGAATGCCAGGCCCCAGCATCCGGGTTCGCCGCGCGCGGGGCCGACGACTTCGAGGACGGTCTGCTCGAGCTTAAAGAACGCCTGGCGCGCGCCGTTGCCGACCTCGCGAATCCGCTTGCAAGGAACCCCTATCGCTTCGTGCGCGGCGATCGCGTCGTCGAGGACCGGCGTCATTACGACGATATGCTCAAGATACCCGACCGTGTTTGCGTTCGCGTCGAAGCGCGCGAGGTTCTGGCGGCGCGTCTCGATGCTCGTGGCCACTTCGAGCGTGGCGGTAAATACGCCGGGCAACCGCGCGTGCGCCTCGTCGGGCAGCATCCGCGCCTGTGCGATCGTGCAGTCGCCGGCGGGAAGCGCAATCGTACCGCCGGATTGCGCCGCCGCCGCGACACCCCAAATC
>JBAPSR010000303.1:0-8704 GCA_049281755.1 Binataceae bacterium (SeqCode) | reverse complement strand
TCGTTGGCATTTCGTGCCGCGACTGCGTAGGCGCTTGGTTTGGTGGCCCATCCGTCAACCCATCCGAGGGTCTCGGTGAGGCCCGGCTGATCGCCGATATAATATGGATTCTTCAGATCCTTCGAGCTGAGCGCGGCCGCGGCGGCGGTCGGATCGGATGCGGAAAACGGAAAGTTTACCGGAATCAAATTTCCGCCGACCGCATCGCTAAGTTTCTTCCACGCCGACGCCGACGGCCATCCGGCGTCGGAAGGACGGAGCCGGCGAAAATTCGTGGCGGCAGCCCAAAGGCGATGGGGCAAAAGCGGCAGGAGTACCGCCGTCGATCCGATTACTTTCAAGAATGCTCTTCTGTTCATCGATTGAAGATCCTCATCCTGATCTGAATTCCTTGGGTTGACGGTCATCGCGAAAGCTGTGGACGAAGGCGCAACGCGCCAATAGCCGCCAGCACTGCGGAGAATAGCAAAAGGACCGCCACGTCCGGCAGGATTGCGCGCGCGGAGGCGTGGTCGAAGATCAGCGCCCGGTACGCATCCATTGCCCACGCGGCCGGCGAGAGAAATGCAAGCGTCTTCATGAAGGGTGGGACAACCTCCAATGGCCACATGCATCCGCCGAGCATGCCGAGGAACACACCGAGCCACGGCCCCAACGAAACGGGTTGCTGGGAATTTCGGAAAACGGTTCCCATGAACAGGACCAGCGACACGCCCAAACAGATCAATGCGGTGGTCAGTATAAACAGTCCGAGCGTATCGCCCCAGTGGACGCCGAAAAATAGACGCGCCGTAACGATCAAGAAAACCGCCTGCCCGACCATCTGCTGAAACGGCCCGACCGTGAGCATCGCGAACAGCTCCCAGGTCCGCGCCGGGGTCGCCAGCAGTCGCTGCGAAAGCCCGCTGCGGCGAAGTTCAATGATCGCGAGTGCGGAGATGAATCCGTTGATGATCACGAACAGCACCAGGTTCGCGGGCGCGGTGTACGAAAAGCCGAGCGGGGGAGCCCCTGATCCGCCGCCGCCCGGGTAAACAACCCCTATGTCGAGCGGTTTTGTCCCGCGGGCGAGACGGCTCAGGTCGGCGTCGATCATCGCCTCGAGCACCGGCGCCTCAGCGTTGGAGGGGGCAAGGTAAACTTCGAGATTGTCCGTGATTCGCCACCCGGGCGCGATGACGACCCCCGCGTCCAGCCGGCCGCGGAACACGGCGAGGCGCATTTTCTCCTGATCGGTGTACGAACGGGTGCGCATCTGCTGATCGGCCGCGAGGGCTGCGGAGAGCGAGCGGCTCGCGCCCGTGCCCGCGCGATCGAGGACGCCTACGACCATCGACGGATCACTGTAACCACCCATCGCAATTCCGATGATCGCCATCACGGCGGCAGGGACCAGGAACAGCGCGGCAAGCCTGCGCTGGTTGCGGCTGGTGCTGGCGCCGTTGGCCGCGGAGGCGGCTGCGATGACATTTAGTCCGGTTCGCATGGGCTCAAGTCATCCTCTCCAGTGCCGAGCGCGCTCGGTACGCGGCGAATACAATACCGGCGACCCCAACGAGTCCCGTAACCAACAACGGCTGCGCGATAGTCGAAAGAGTGGCGCTGCTCCCGGCGGCGGAAAGATCGAGAAAGCCAAAAAATGCCTGTCCGTTGGGCGTCAGCCGCGTGAGCGTCTCGAACACGTCGGGAAGACCATGCGGCGGAAGAAATTGGCCGCCCACCACCGACAGCAACGCGATCACGAGAGCCGCTAACCCCATCCCTTGTTCGGCGTTCTTCGCCAGGCTCATCAGGAACGCGGTGAGCCCGATCGCCATCAGCACGCTGGTTACGGCCAGGGCCGCAACCAGAAACGGGTTGCCCCATCTGGTCCCGAACAGCACCGAGGTCGCCACGATCATTACGATCAGCTGTGTGAGTCCGATCACCAAAAGTGCGCCGAACTTTCCTGCCATTATCGCGGCTGGCGCCGCGGGCGAAGCCATCAGCCGCAAAAGAGTGCGGTCATCCACCTCCGCCCGCATCGCCTGCACGCCGGAGAGTACCGCGAAAGTCAGGAACAGCACCGTCATCGAGGCCGCGAAGAAATCAACGACTCTGAGCAGGCCGCCAGGAGAACGCGGTGTCACCGATGCAATCTTCGCCGCGTCGGGCCCGGCGGCGGCGCGGTTCAGGAAATCGCGCAGCCGCGCGCCGGTCATCATCGTCGCGAAGTGCTCGTTGGCCCCGGCGAGGATCTCGACCGATCCGGAGTTGCCGGTTCGGGCCGCTTGTCCGAAACCCGGAGCCAGCACTACGGCGGATTCAACCTTGCGTGCAGTGACGGCGGCTGCGGCCGCCGCGCGCGAGTTCATCGGCAGCACCACGATTTCTCCGCGCAGAGGCGCACGCGGCGGGCGTTTTACGAAATCGACGAAGCTGCCGGAGAGTTGAGTGCGGTCGAGGTCAGCGATCCCCAGGCGCATACTGATATTGCTCGAGCCGCCAAGCGCCATACCGATAAGCCCCGTGAGCGCGAGCGGGGCGATCACCGCGACAATCAGCAGGGTGCGATCGCGAAATCGCTGGCGGAGATCCTTCAAACAGATTTGCCATGCGTAATGCATCCGAGTCAGTCGCGCAGCGCGCGTCCGGTCATCGACAGGAAGACATCTTCCAGATTCGGCTCGACCACCTTGATACTTTCCGCGACCAGGCCGGCGCTTAAGAGGGCCGACAAGAGCGCGGGCAACCGATACGCTCCGCGATCGGCGGACACGTTGAGGTGTTCATCAATCACTTGCGCCGAGCGCACCCCTTCGAGCGCGCTGACCACCGGTATCGCGCTATTGAGTCCCTCGCCATGACCCAAACCAATCTCGATTCGCGCGTCGCGGCCGAGCTTGGCGACCAGCTCCGTGCGAGTGCCTTCCGCGATCAGCTTGCCGGCGTCGATAATGCCGATCCGGGTGCATAGGCGCTCAGCTTCCTCCATGTAGTGAGTGGTATAGAGGATCGCCGTTCCGTCATCGCGCAGGCGCTCGACCAGATCGAAGATTGCGCTGCGGCTCTGCGGATCGACTCCGACCGTTGGCTCATCGAGTATCAGCAGCTTGGGCTTATGCAGGATGCCGCAGGCCAGGTTCAGGCGGCGCTGCATCCCGCCCGAGAAGGTGCTTGCAATATCGTCGGCGCGCGGGGTCAGGCCGACCGCGCCCAGTGCAGCCTCCACCGCAGTTTTGAGCTGGTCGTGGCCGAGGTCGTACATACGACCCCAGAAGTTAAGGTTCTCGCGCGCGGTCAGGTCCGGATAAAGCGTGATCGATTGCGGGACGATACCGATCCGGGCGCGCGCCGGCGGACCCGCGTCGATACTGATGCCGTCGATAGTTACTTCGCCGCCGTCGCGCGCCAGGATTCCGGCGATCATCGAGATCGAGGTGGTTTTGCCCGCACCGTTGGGCCCGAGCATCCCGTAGATCTCACCCGCATCGATCGAGAAGCTGACTTTATCTACGGCGACTCGCTCGCCGAAGCATTTTCTGAGTTCGCGCACTGTGAGTGTAGATGATGTCATGATCGATTCGGTCTTCTCCGAAAAGCTATTGCTTCCGCGCGAGGATCCGCCTCCCGGCTCAACCGCCATCGCGGATCACAGGATCTGCGCGGATGCCGCCGTGCTCTCGGCGCCGCGCACGCTCCCCTTAGCGATGGCGTCTGAATCAAACTCAACCGCGCTTTCGAGCCGCTCGACATTTTTCTGATGCCTAGAGCGATCGATGTTGTAAAACAGCAGGACCGCAATCGCGATCGCGCTGAACGTCGTCACCAGTACAACGAAAATCAAGCCGAAGTGGCGCAAAATCGCCGGGTCCACGCCGCCCTGCACCGCATGCTGCGGAAAATTGACCCAGGTGAGAATAAGTCCGGAAAGGAAGATGCCGACGCCGGTAACGCATTTCGAGATGAGACCGTTGGCGGCAAACACCAGCCCCTCCGACCGCTGTCCGGTCGATACCGCCGCATCTTCGACCACGTCTGACATCATCGAGGCCACAATGATGAATCCGGCAATCCCGAGGGTGCTTGAAATGAACTCAAATACGATCACGAGCGCCAGCAATCCGCCGGTGCGGTTGGGCGGCGCCAAGTCGAGCAGGCGCAGCGTGATGGGTATGATTGACGCGAACAGCGAGGCGAAAAAGAGGCCGATCATCGTCGGCTTCTTCCCGAACCGCTTTGAGATTGCGGGCGCGAACGCAACTCCGGCAAACGCGGCCAAAAGGCCCACCATCGCAAGGTACGAAAGTTGGGCGGGCGTCAGCTCAAAGAAATAGTTCGCGATGTAGATGCTGAGCCCCTGCCTGAGGCCGCCGGAAATGGCAGAGATTACTCCCGCGATCATCAACGCGAGAAACGATCGATTGGTCAACGTGCCGCTGACTTCGTGGAACTTCTCGCGCCATGAGCCCCGTACGACCGGAGTATGTACCAGGGCCTTGATGAAACGATGAGTGCCCAGGCATGAGATCATGATCGAGAGGAAAATCGCGATGCTCGCGACCAGCGCGTATTCGCTGTAGCCCGCGCGGTTGAGCAGTCCCAGCGGATGCGTCGCGTCCTTGCGCAGGAAGACTTGGAACGCGAGTATCGACATCCCCGCTCCGCCCACGGCCCCGAAAAAGAATCGCGAACTCATCAGGCTGGTGCGCTGGTCGTAGTCGAGGGTGAGTTCCGGTCCCAGTGCCGAGCTCGGGATTTCATACAGGCTCAGCAGCACCCGCACGAGCACCAGCATCGCGACCACATACACGAACAGGTAGCTCTTGGACCATTCGAGCGGAGGATCGAATAGCAAATAGAATGCTACCGCGGCCGGAATCGCGGAGGCGTACATGAACGGATGGCGCCGGCCCCATCGCGAGCGCGTGTGATCCGACCATTCCCCGATCAACGGATCGCAGATCGCGTCGAACATCAGCGTGATCATCAGCGCGGTGCCCACCCATGCCGCCGGCAGTCCCACGACCTGGTTGAAGAACAGCAGCAAAAGCGAGAGTGCGGTCGTGTGCACACCAAACGCGACCGATCCGACGCCGTACAAGACATTGGTGGAAAAGGTGAGCGGCGGACGCCCTGGATTTGAATCAACGCTCACCAAGCCCGCTCTCCGCGCGCCAGACACTCAGCGCCACCATCTGCAAAAAGGATTTGTCCCGTCATCAGCGAATTTTCCGGGCTCACACACCAGGCCAGGATCGCTGCCATCTGCTCTGGACGGGCTGGATAAACCCCGCGCATCGGCACCATCCGCTCCATCGCCGCGCTTCGGTCGGGATCTGACAGGATGTAGGCCGCCGCAGGCGTGTCGATAAATCCTGGAGCAACCACATTGAGCGGGATTCCGGCGCCGGCCCACTGCGGCTTCACTGCGACTCTTCTGCACCAGCAGTTCAAGGAATGTTTGGCAATGCTGTACAGATCCAAACCGATCTTTCCCGCCTGAACCGCGGTCATCTTGTCCACCGGCGCAATTTTCGCGGCCAACTCCCAGGCGCCGGCGTTTGCCGCGCTTTCGTCCATACTCAGACAAGCTTGGACCAGTCCTGGATCGACAGGACTAAAGGAGGCGATCGAGGACACCGCTACCGCGCGAGGCGCCCGACTGGCCTTGAGCAGTGGGCGCAAGCCCTCGAGCGTGGCCACCGCTCCAAAAAAGTTCAACGAGAGGCTGGTCTGTGCCGGGCCGCCGCCGGCATTGGCGACGATTGCGTCAATCGTGCCGCCGGACAGTCGAGTGACGCCGTCGACTAACTCGGCACGGCCTTCGACACTCGCCAGATCCGCATTCACATCCGCATTGCCGAGGTCGCACGCGATGACCCGGGCGCCTCGTTCCCGAAGATAGCTCGTTGTGGCTTTTCCGATGCCGGACGCGGCACCTGTGACGACATACGTTCGATCCATAACTGACACCTACTAAAAAAAACCTGGTAGAGATCACGGGCATTACGAAAACGCTGATGCCCGGATTTATCTCGCATGACGGATGACCTCGCCCGCGTGTATTCCTGTGTGCTGACCGCCGAGCACGTTTACCTTGCCGTTGACGATGGTGGCCTTGTAACCGATCGATCGCTGAGTCCATCGCGGCGCGCCGCCCGGGAAATCGTTAACCATCTCGGGCTGCAGCTCGGCGACTTTGTCCGCATCGAATACGTTCACGTCAGCGCGCATGCCGACCGCCAGCGTCCCGCGGTCTTTCAGCCCGATCACTCGCGCCGGACCGGAAGTCATGCGGCGAATCGCTTCTGCCATCGAATAGAGGCCGGTCTTCCGCACCCAGTACGCGAGCACGAAGCTGGACCATCCCGCGTCGATCATCTGCGAGACGTGCGCGCCGGCATCGCCGAGGCCCGGGAAGCAGTGCTCGCTCTTGAACACTTCGCTCAGCGCCTTGAGGTTGCGGTTGTGCATGATGAAATTGAAAAGCGCCCTGCCTTTGGTCTCGCGCGAGAGCCGCAGGAAAGTTTCCGACCAGTGCTCGCCGGCCGCGGCGGCAATCGCGAGCAGCTTGTTCGCGGGCGCATCGCGGTAATCGGGCGAAGTACCCGCGCCCAGGTAGTAAACCCAATTCATCTCGGCCGGGACTGGATTTTGGCGCCCGCCTTCTTCAATCAGCTTGGCGCTGAAGTCGGCATCATTCAGTGCGGCCACGCGTTCGGCGAACGCCATTTTCTGCAAGCGTTTCCAATTTTCACCCAGCGCCGGCAGATGCGGCGATTGCAGCCCAAACATCGCGCCCGAGCCGCGCACCTGGGTGATCGCCGTGATGTCGCGGCCGGCGCATAGCCGGTCGAGAATTTCGCGCCGCTGCACGCCGGAATTCTCATCCTCGCCCGCGCCGTAGCTGAACAGGAAGCGGCCCTTGCCGCTTTGCACGACCGCCATGAGGGCCTTGGGATCGTCGCCAACGAACTGAACCAGGCCGCCGCGCGGCCACACTTGCCCGGCGATATCGACCAGCTCGATCGGATCGGCGAAAGTTCCAGGAATCGAACGCCCGTCGGGAAGCTTGTGCGGCGGATGACGGTTGGTCGAGAATCCGACCGCGCCGCGATCGATAGACTCGCCCACGATCTCGGCCATCGCGCGCCGCTCAGCTTCGGTCGCTTGCTCCTCGACCGCGCGCTCACCCATGACGTAAAAGCGCACCGCGCAGTGGCCGACCATCCCGGCCACGTTGATCCCGGGCTTGAGCTGCTCGAGCGCATCGAGGTAGCCGCCGTAGTCTTCCCAGGTCCAGGGCAGGCCGGTGAGGATTGCGTTGCGCGGGATATCCTCGACCGTCTCCATCATCCCGGCCAGAAGCTCGCGATCGCTGGGCTTGCAGGGAGCAAAGGTGACCCCGCAGTTGCCGAGCAGCGCAGTCGTAACGCCGTGCCAGCTCACAGGAGTGAGATCGTGATCCCATCCGATCTGGGCATCGAGATGGGTATGGATATCCACGAATCCGGGCGAAACGATCATTCCCGCGGCGTCGATCACCTGCCGGGCGGTGCCGATCTTTCCGCCGATTTCCGTGATTCGCCCGTCGTCGATTGCCAGGTCGCCGGCGAATGGCTCTGCGCCGGTTCCATCGACGATAGTGCCGCCTCTAACTACGATCTCGTGTGACATGGTGTTCTCCTTGGCCCGATTCCCGATGCGGCACCGTCTTATTGCTGCCGGGGAAAGCGAGTGGTTTCGGGGGTCTGGTGAGCCTCGGCCGGCTGCGTGTTGCGACCAGAGAGTTCACGATAAAATCGACGGTGGTTTCCTCGGCGGCATCATCGGTGATTTCTTGCGAGGCGAAATCGCCGCGGCGGTTTCGGGCGAACCATGCGATGGTCTCGACGATAAGCCGTGCGGTGACTGCCGGATACGGCACGCGCCGGAACTGCCCCGCCTCGATGCGCGACTCGATAAGACGGGTGAGCGCCGAGACCAGTCCGCCGCGCATCCTGCCAAAATAGAGTTCCGCGAGTTCCGGCAGGTCGAGCGCGGAGCGATCGAGCATCATGGTCACATGCGCGGTGCGATACATATTCGCATAAAGCTCGCGCACGATACTCGCCAGCTCGACCGATGGGTTCTCGGCGCGTTTGCGCGTGAGCGCAGGCAATAGTGCCGAGGGCTTGGCTTCCTTTACTAGGCGTTCGACAATCCGTTTGACCAGTGCGCCGGGCGCAGGAGTGCGCACGGGAAAGCTCGGCGGCGCGCCGGAAGGCCGGTCGCTGAAACCCTGATCAATGACGAAATAGAACAGGGCTTCTTTGCTCTCGACGTAGTTGTAGAGCAGACCCGCGGAAACTCCCATCTCGCGCGCGATGTCGGCCATCTGCGCGCGCCGAAAGCCCTTGGTCGCGAACACGCGGACTGCCGCTTCGATGAGGCTCGGGATACGATCAGCGGGTTTGGTTCTGGCCACGGTTCTTCTTCTCGCGCCAACCTTATAACTGAATGACTCATTCAGTCAATAACCGGTCGCTCCGATTTTGCCATTCTCGCGCGCGTGGCTGCCGTGCACGAGGAATCCCGGACGCAGGGCCACAGCAGGTGGTGTTAGCTCCCCCGCATGGACGCCCCGGGATTCCTCGCCTGGCTCGGAATGACGGATGTGGGCTTGGCTGAAGCCACGATACTCATGCGCGTCGCCCGCATTCGTCATTTCGACCAGAGGGAG
>JBAPSR010000302.1:0-6779 GCA_049281755.1 Binataceae bacterium (SeqCode) | reverse complement strand
TCAGCGTGCGATGGTGGCGCTGCGGAATTCTGGTCGTGGCGCTGACGCTGGTCGGATGCGGCCACAATCCGGCGCTGGGCAAATGGAGTATCGGCAAACGCGAGAAGGAAGTCGAAACTTCCGATCTCGATGAGCTGACGCACGACATTCGAACCTCGACCGGCGCGACCACGATCGAATTCCGCAAGGACTCGATCGTGATCAGCGGCGGCACCGCGGATCAGACCGAGACCAATATCGACTACAGCGTAGGCGGAATGGATGGTGGCGCGACCAACGTGCGGATTCTACAGTCGCGCAAGGGCGACACCAGCGCCGATATCGACACGCTGCACATCGCGCCCGACGGCAAGACCGCGACGCTCGAATCGCGCACCGAGGTGATCGACCTCACGCGCGAGCAGAATTAAGCTGATTCGCCTCGCGCCCGCGCCGCGTCGATCACGGAAAGAGGCTGGGCGGCGCGTGGTCGTGAAGTTCCGGGGTCCCGGCGATCCTTGAGGCCGGAGAATCGGCGCGCGCGAATAGCGACGCCGCCGGATCGCGATAAATCAGGCTCCAATCCTTGCGCCCGGCCATGAACTGTTCCTGCGCCGATGCCGTCGGTATCAAAACGAAATCATGCGGATATCCGGCGAGGATCGCAGCCTCGCCAGCTTTTCCACCATTGATAAAGCCGATGTACGAGTACTGCACGCGGTCGGGATATCGTTCATCAAAGCTGTCGAAGAACACCTTGGACGGCGGCACTTCGTGCCAGACGACATACCCGCCCCATTCATAGGTCGTCAGGATGTTTCCGCTGAGTCCATTGCGCTGTGCAAATTCGATCGCGCCGACAGGGAATTGAGCGTGGGCCGGAAGACGCGCGGAGAATATCTCGGCAGGGCCGGCCGCCAGTGCGACCGCAGCGGCAAGCATCAGCAATTGAAAAGACTTGGGCGCGCGCGCTTCCAGATCGGGTTTTGGGCCGGCGCCCGGAGCGCTTGCCGCACCACGCAATCTGCTTAGAGCCGGCTCGAGATGACGCGCAAGTGGCGCGGTCCACGCGATCACGGCGAAGGCCATGTTGCGAACCGCATAGATCCACCCAAAGGTCATCATCAAGGCGATCGCGACCAGTGGCAGATCGTCAGTTGTGGGTGCGAGGAGCCAGGCAACGATGGCGGCAACCGTGATGAGCGTCGCAAACAGATAGAGTGCGGTGATCTCGAATGCGCCGCCCATGGCCAGATGATGCGGCAGGCTCTGAAATTCCAGGTTCAGGTTCATCGCGACGATCGGCTCTCTGAACTTGGTCAGCACGACATACCACAGGCGTATGCCGAAGGGATTGATCAGGGTTGCGAGCAGAGCCGCCACCGTGAGTAGTGACAGATACGCGGCATCGCGCCATTCCCGGCGGGAGATCCAGTCCTTTAGACCCGAAACGGCGGTGTATATCGCAAGCACCGCCACGCCGGCGAAAAATCCGCCATGCAGGTTCGCCCACAGCGCCATGATCGGAATCACCAGCCATAGCGGCGCCGCGCGTTTGCGCACGTGACGATTGAGTAGCGCGAGAATCGCCGCCAGGCAGATGTAATCAAAGAGCTGCGGCCGGAATTGCACTTGCAGCATAATCGCGATCGCGGCGCACAGCAGCGTGCCCATCTGAATTGAGTAGCTGGCGCCGGTCTCCGCGATCCCATCCGCCATCAGGCCGACGATCGCGCAGGCGCAGATGAGCTTCATCAGCTTGAGCCCGAGTACTGCGCCAAAGTTGTACGAAAGCGCCAGCGTCGTATCGGCGAGCCATTCATGGTTGAACCACGGAGAGCCCGGAGCGGAGTAGGAGTAGATGTCGTGGCGCAGCAGATGATGGGTGTGAATCAGGTACTGCCCGAACCGAATATGCATCCAAAGGTCAGTACCGGCGAAATTGATACCGTCCGCCAGCACCGCGATCATCAGCACCGCGGAAGGAGCCCATCGCAGCAGACTGCGGCGTCGGTGATTCCCAAACTCGTCGACGGCGATCGTTTGCTTAATCAAGCGAATTGATACGGCCTTTTCGCTGCGTCTTTCCAGCTCCGGACCGTGAGGCGCTACTCGAGGCGCAGGGCGGGGAAGCGGCGGAAGTCAGCGCGATTCGCGGTTGCCAGGCTTGCGTCCATCCTGATCGCGATGGCGGCGATCATGCAATCAATAAGCGATCCCCGGCGGCGACCGGAACCGTTGAACAGCTCCGCAGTCCGACTTGAATCCTCCGCCGCAAAAGGTACCGGCTGCCCGACGATCGCCGCCGCCAGCGCGAGTTGCCGCTGCTCCAGAGGCCCGCACAGAAACTCGGTCCAGCCGATGACACTCATGCCGAGCCCGACACCATCCGCCATCCAGCCGCGCAGCCGCTTATCTTCGCTGGAATTCGGACTGAGCGCCCGGATCAGGAAACTCGTATCCAGATGAATTAACGTTTGCGCCATTCGTGCCGAGCCGAAGTCTTTGCGCGCTCGGCGCGGACCTCGCGCGACCAATAGTCCGTCCGCTGGCGGGTGAGTCCCATGCTCTTTTGCAACTCGTCCAGCGCTTGCAAGCGAGATGGCGGTTCGACGAATTGATCGCGTGCGACCAGCTCAATCGCACGCCGCAGCACTTCCGATTTCGAGACCTTCCACCGCGCGGCCATCCGGTCAAGTTTGCCAACCGTTTCGACATCGAGCGCGTAGGTTGATTTTATGGACGTTCGGGCCATACTCAATAATTATATGGCCATACCTCAGTGGTCTCAAGAGGACGCAAAGATATTCGCCGCAAGCTCCAGCGGCGTACCCGATCTTTCCCTCGCCCAAAGGTGTTTCCGTTTCTCGCCTGCACGACTGCGAGAGCGCCTGTTACGCGACCACACGCACCCCAAACGCTAAAAGGCTGGGGTTTCGCCGATACCATATTGGTACAGACCGCTACCCAGTGGCATTGTCCGATATAGGGCGGATCCAAGTGCGCAATGGCGGGGACATTATGAAGTTTCTGGTGACACTCGAGACTGACGAAGACGGCTGGCTGGTGGCCGAATGTCCGGCGCTTCCCGGCTGCGTGAGTCAGGATCGCACTCGCGAAGAGGCGCTCGCGAATATCCGCGAAGCGATCATGGCATCGCTCGAAACGCGCCGCGCCCTCGGGCTTTCAAGTGAAATTCAGGTTGCTGAAATTGAAGTTCCGCGAGCCGCATGAGCCGACTCCCAGTTTGCTCTGGGGCTGATGTGCGCGTTCGGAGAAGGTTGGTCGGGGTGGCCGGATTTGAACCGGCGACCACTCGCACCCCAAGCGAGTGCGCTACCAGTCTGCGCCACACCCCGACCGTGATGAAACTCATTGCCGCGCGGGCTCGCGGGCATCGAACCCGACAGTATAATTTTCGGCGCCGCTACTCCACAAGATAGACCGACGTCCGCGCCTCGCGCGCGCTTATGGCTTCTTTTTCGCGGCGACGCGCGGACGCCATTGCACGTATGAGCGCAGGTCCACCTGAAAGGTCCACGAGCTTTTCGGCTGATTGATCAGATGAACAATCTCGGCGCAGATCTGCGCCGGCGCCACGAAATGTGACGGATCCGTCTCGGGCATCGCCTCGCGCACTCGCGCGCTGTCCACCGCGCCGTCGACGTCGAGCGCCGCCGCGTGGATCCCGCGATGCATAAACTCGTAGGCCACCGATTCCGCGATCGCGCGCTGCGCCACCTTGGACGCCGTGTAGGCCGAGTATTGCCCGGGACCGCCGCGGGTCTCGGACCCGAGCACGAAAATGATCGTGCCGTGTCCGCGCTCGGCCATCTTGCCGACCACGGCTTGCGTGCAGAAGAACGGCCCGTAGGTATTGACCTTGAGCTGGAAATCGAAATCTTCTTCGCTGATTTCGAGCAGCGGTTTCTTCAGGTATGCGCCGGCGTTGTTGATCAGCACCGAGATTGGTCCGAGCTCGCGCTCGACCGCCTCGACCGAGGCGAGCACCTGCTCGCGCTTCGAGACGTCGGTCGGCGTGACCAGCGCCTTGCCTCCGGCCTTGCGGATCAAGTCCGCGGTTTCGTCGAGCTGCGATTTGGTGCGTGCGATGAGTCCGCACGCATAGCCTTCGTGTGCGAGGCCAAGAGCGATGTCGCGGCCGATTCCACGGCCCGCGCCAGTGACTAGAGCGATTTTTGCTTCCGGCATAGGGGGCAATCTTATCCAGACTGCGCGCGCCTGCAAACCCTGCAAACCCGTTCGTAGGGGAGCCTTGGCGACGCACGTTGCGAGTGGTAGCCTTTTGGCCAAGGAGCGCCGCGTGGCCCTGCGCGCGGCTCGGCAAGCCGGTGGATAAGTATCGAAAATCCGCCCGAAGGTCCGAGAGCAAATTCGCCCGCAGATTGGGCCGCCTGATCGCGGCATGCTCGGCGCTGCTGATCGTCCTGGGTGCGGCGCGAGTCGCCCGGGCCGAGGATCCTCCTCCCGATGATTGGGAGCTCTCCGAACAGGTGCTCGAAATTCCGCAGGCCTGCATCCCCGATGGCGTCGTGATGACGTGCGACGCGCTGGAGCCCGGCGACGATTCGGCCAGCTCCGCCGCGATCAATAACTCCGCCAGCACCGATCCCGCATCCGACCCGAGCGCGCAGCCATCTTCAGCCGACTCCAGCAATACCGATGAGGCCTCGAGCGACCCGAGCCTGGGCAATCTGCAGGACTACGAAAACCAGGGAATCGCCGAAGCGCCAATCGCGCCGGTTTACACCTCGACCGACACCGGAGCGCCGTTTGGCCCGTCGACTTATTTCGTGCCCGCCGCGCCGACGGTTCTGCGTCCGATTGCTCCGATCACGATCGCGCGGCCGTTCGGGTCTGGTCCGTGGATGATCCCGCCGCGCTACGGCTCGGGGAGCCGCGGGTTCCGGGTTCCCGGGGGCTCGCGGCCATTTCGCGTCCGCTGAAGTGGGGCGCTATTATCATCGCACCATCATTGCGGGCACGGTCATTCCCGGCACTATCATTCTCGCACGCGGCGCGTGTCCGCGGCGGAGCGTCACTTCATGCTCATCACGCTTGATGTAGGCAACAGCCACACCGTTATCGGAATTTACGAAGGCGAGCGTCTGGCTCATCACTGGCGGATCCAGACCGTTCCCGAACGTACTACCGACGAACATGGCGCGCTGCTGAACACTCTGTTGCTGGGCGCGGGAATCGAACCCGGCTTCAAGCCCGAAGGCGTCGTGATCGCGTGCGTGGTGCCCCCGCTCAACCAGGCGATGGAGCAACTGTCGGAACGGTACTTCCGATGCGCTCCGCTGATGGTCGGGCCGGGAATCAAAACCGGGATGCCGATTCTGTACGAGAATCCCAAAGAGGTTGGCGCCGACCGGATAGTCAACGCGGTCGCCGCTTTCGATAAGTACGCGAGCGCCTGTATCGTCGTCGATTTTGGCACCGCAACCACGCTTGATTACGTTACCGGCCGCGGCGAGTACGCCGGCGGCGCGCTGGCGCCGGGACTCGACGTTTCGATGAATGCGCTGATCCAGCGCGCGGCCAAGCTCTATCGGGTCGAGCTGGTGCGTCCGCGCGAGGTTGTGGGCCGCACGACCATCGGCTCGATTCAATCAGGCCTGATTTTCGGCTATACCGCGCTGGTCGACGGACTCGTGCATCGAATCCGCAAAGAACGCGGCGAAAAGACCCGGGTGCTCGCAACCGGCGGCCTTGCGGACTTGATCGCGCCCGAAAGCGAGACCATAGAAGAGGTGGACGAGTTCCTGACGCTCAAGGGGCTCCGGCTGATTTTCGAGCGCAACCGCAGATAGGCAAGCTCGAGGAGAGAGGAAGGTTTGATGGACAAGCAGCCCGCGCGGATCGTTACCGATTCCATGATCGGAATGAAGCTGCCGGACTACGCGCGTCATTCGCCGCGCGTCGCAACCGTGCTCGGCCACAACCCCGGTCCGTTCACCGGACCCGGCACCAATACTTATATCGTCGGTTCGAGCCGGCGTCCGATGCTGCTCGACACCGGGCAGGGCGTGCCGATCTGGGCCGAGTTGCTGGTGGACGCGATGAAGGAGCTGTCGCATTCGAGCGAGCTCGATCGAATCGTCGTCACGCATGCGCATCCTGATCACGACGGCGGCGTCGCCCATGCGCGCGAGCGTTTCGGCGATATCCCGGTGCTCAAGATGCCCTGGCCAGGCCACGACAAGGTCGCGCCCGATTCGATTACCGTGATCGGCGCTGACGCCGTGGTCGAGGCCGAAGGCGTGACCTTGCGTGCGATTCATACTCCCGGCCATGCGCCCGACCATCTGTGCTATTACCTTCTCGAGGAACGCGCGCTCTTCACCGGCGACGTCGTTCTGGGCGCGGGAACCACGGTGATCCCCGACGATACCGGAGACTTGGCGCAGTACATGGACTCGCTGCGCCGCCTGCTCGAGCTTGATCTCGAGACGATCTATCCGGCGCATGGCCCGGTCATCCGCAATCCAAAGGAAAAGATTCGCGAGTATATCGCGCATCGTGAACTGCGCGATCGCCAGATCCTCGAGGCGCTGGCAGGGGGGCCGCTCGAGGTGATCACGATCGTCAAGAAGATTTATACCGACGTGCCGGAATATCTGCATCCGGCCGCCGGTCGTTCGGTTCGCTCCCATCTCAAAAAGCTCGGTAGAGAGGGCCGGGTCACGGAGCATGAGCAGCATTGGAGTCTTAATTAGGGGGTCGCGCCCGCTGGGAGTCTTTCGAGCGCCGATCTTCGGCGTCGCATGCGCGAT
>JBAPSR010000301.1:0-12995 GCA_049281755.1 Binataceae bacterium (SeqCode) | reverse complement strand
GCTGTAACAAATTTCGTACAGAGACGCTGTCGGCTTCGAGCATTTCAAGTACTCCTGATAATCGCGAGCGCGCGAACGCAGGGCGTCAGGGCTACGCGCCGATAGCGGTAACAAATACGCGGACTTGATATAGTCAGATTCGAGCCGGCGGGTATCGTCGCTCCATCCTGCATTCTGCATTTCCCTCTCCGACTGGGAGGGCTCCAGCAATACGACATGGGCATTGGTTCCGCCGAACCCGAATGAACTCACCCCGGCAATAGCTTTACCGCCGGGCGCGGGCCACGGACTCAATGTAGTATTCACCCGCAGCGGAATTTGATCGAAAGGAATATGGGGATTGGGCTCTTTGAAGTGCAAGCTGGGTGGAATCTGTCGATGCTGCAGTGCCAGCGCGACCTTGATCAATCCGGCGATTCCGGCCGCGGCCTCGAGATGGCCCAGATTGGTCTTTACCGAGCCAATGAGACATGGGCGCTCAAGAGAACGGTCTAGAGTAAGCACGGCGCCTAAGGCTTTCGCTTCAATTGGATCGCCCAGGAGTGTGCCTGTTCCGTGGGCTTCTACGTATTGAACCTCGCCAGGTGAAACTGCGGCTCGACGACAGGCTTCCCGAATAACTGCTTCCTGGGCAAGGGGATTCGGCGCCATCAGCCCGTTGCTACGTCCGTCCTGATTCACGGCACTGCCGCTAATGACAGCGTAAATTGGATCTCGGTCTGCTATGGCTCTCGAAAGCGGTTTCAGAACAACTACCCCGGCGCCTTCGCTGCGAACATATCCGTTCGCTCGCGCGTCGAAGGCTTTACAGCGGCCGTCTGGAGCCATCGCGCCAGCCTTGCTGAAATTGATCGTAATCGCCGGCGACAGGATCAGGTTCACGCCTCCTGCCAATGCCAGATTACACTCTCCGCTTCTCAGGCTGATACAAGCTTGATGGACTGCGACGAGTGAGGATGAGCAGGCAGTGTCAATCGCGATACTAGGTCCGCGAAAATCAAATATATAGGAGATACGATTGGCCGCTATACTCAGTGCATTGCCAGTACCGGCGTATGCATCAATTCGATCGGGATCATTAAACTGCATCCGGCCATAATCGGTATTCGAAATCCCGATAAACACGCCGGTGGAGGTACCCGCCAACCGCTCTCTTACTTGTCCAGCGTCTTCGAGCGCTTCCCAAGCCACTTCCAGCAAAATGCGCTGCTGCGGGTCCATGCGTGCAGCTTCTCGGGGCGAGATACCAAAGAACTGCGCATCGAATTGATCCACCTGCTCAATAAAGCCGCCCCAGCGCGTGACGATCTTCCCCGGAGCGGCGGGATCGGGATCGTAAAACTCGTTTAAGCTGAAGCGCTGCGCGGGAACTTCCTGAATTGCATCGACTCCGTTGCTGAGTAGATCCCAAAAAGCACGCGCGTCTTTCGCACCTGGAAAACGGCACCCGACCCCAATTACGGCGATCGCGTCTTCGTTTGCCTCTCGAACCCGGATCTTATCGACGCCCGCCCGCGGCCGGTACGATGGGTCTGCCAACCGGACGGCCAGCGCTTCGATCGTCGGGCACTCGTATGCCAGTTCCGCTGGAAGCTGCCGCCCCAGCCATTGTGCGAGGTCGCCGGAGAGACTGACCAACTCCGTTGATCCCAGACCATAGCTCGCTAACGGTTCGCGGATATCTAGCTCGCGAGGCTCGATTCCAAGCGCCGCGCAAAGTCTGGATACCAGGAAGTTCTGGATCTCTTCCGCACCCGGATCGCCATTTGTGTTCTCGCGTTGTTCGCCCTTTTCTGCTTCCGAATGCAAGGCGCTACTATTTTGATTTCCTGCCATTACTCAGTTTTTGCGCTTTGCTCCAGCGTCCCGTCTCGAAATCTCACTTCGCAGACACGCCGTTGAACCTTGCCGCTTGGAGTCTTTGGGATGCTTCCGGCCTTGAGAAGCACGACGGCATGCACTCGAACGTCGTGCTCTTCGGCGACCGCTCGGCGGATGGCTCGCTTCACCGCGTCGAGCTCCGCGAGGCAACGGCCGTTCGCATGGCCTCCGTTCGATTCGATGTCTTCCGCTGCGCCCGGGTGCTCTCGCTCGGACTGGTAGCGGCGCTCGACTTCAACGGCGATGATCAGCCGTTCCTCGTCGGCTACGTCTGCCGAAAACGCCACGCACGAACCCTGCCGCACTGCCGCATGGCTCTGTGCCACCGTCGATTCAATGTCGTGAGGATATAGATTGCGTCCACCAATGATGATGAGGTCTTTTAGCCGCCCGGTAACGAATAACTCTCCGTCTCTCAGGAATCCCAAATCCCCGGTGCGTAGAAATGGGCCTTCACCGCTATCGGCGAGCCGCGCGCGGAAGGTTAGCTCTGTTTCTTCGACTCGATTCCAGTAGCCCTGGGCTACGCTCGGAGCAGATACCCAGATCTCGCCGATCTCATCGGGTGCACAAGCGGTCAACGTTTCGGGACGAACGATCGCGATTCTTATGTCCGGCATGGCGTGGCCGCATCCGACCAGGGTGCGGGCATTCGGCTCTCGGTTGGAGCTCTCCCTTATACCGTTGTGTTCAAGCGCCGCCACGTCGGCTGTGCACCGAATCGCCTCGTCTTTCACCAATCCACCCGACACAATCAGCGTCGCTTCGGCGAGCCCATAGCACGGGTAGAAGAACTTTGACCGGAACCCGCAAGAATGAAAGGTATCAGCGAACCGCTCGAGCGAGGACGCGCGGATCGGTTCGGCGCCGTTGTACGCCACTCTCCAATTGCTCAGGTCGAGCGTGCTCCGTTGCTCTTCGGAGATCTTGCAAGCGCAGAGATCATAAGCGAAATTGGGCCCGCCACTGATCGTCGCCTCGTACCGGGTCACCGCCTGAAGCCATCGCAGCGGCCGCTGCAGAAATGACTGAGGAGGCATGAGAATGCATCGGCGGCCGCCAAAAACGGGCTGGACAATGCCATTAGTAAGTCCCATATCATGAAACGCCGGCAACCACGTGACTGATACCGTATCGGACGTAATTTGAAAGGCCTGACTGATGTGCGCCGAGTTCTCCAGCAGGTTCCGGTGACTGACCATCACACCTCTGGGTGCGGCGGTGGATCCTGAAGTGTATTGGAGCAACGCCGTGGTGTTGCCCGTTGCCTCCGGGTCATGCCAGCCTTGTGCCTCACTACTGGCTATTTTGTCGGTAGCCACCCAGCGCGTTGCCTTTAGTTCGGGGGCGTGTGCGAACAGACTTTCCACTTTGGAAAGGATCGCTGACGTGGTCAGCGCAAACATCGGCCGAGCGTCGTTTGCGATGGTGCGAAACCTCGGGAGAGTCCGCAGCGGCTGCGCCATATTCGGCGCAGGTAGAGGAACAGCGACCATTCCGGCATATACGCATCCGAAGAACGCGGTGATGAACTCAAGACCCGCCGGATAGAGCAACAGAACGCGGTTCCCGCTCGCTCCGCAGCTTTGGAGCAACGCACCAATAGCCCGCGCCTGAAGGTCCAACTCCGCCAAACCCAGACTGGCTCCTTCTATTTCTCCGTCGATCAAATACGTAAACAGGCGTAGATCTGGCTGCCGCGATGCTCGTTCGCAAAGAAGTTCGACGAGAGTGGATGCTTTGGCAGTGGTTTGGTTCATCAGTAGCTGAGTCGCCATATTCGCCAAGCGACGAACATGTTCGTGGAGGTATTCCACACGCGCACGGCGTATCGATTGCCCGACTCACCCTACAATCCATGAATTGACTGGCGGCCGTGCGCTTGGATGCGGTCGCTTCACGTCGGTGACGTTATTAGCTTATCGCAACGGTTGCGTAGCGGCTAAGACGAAAGTTTATTTGGTGCTTCAGAGAACGGATTCTAAGACTTCACAAAAACCTGTGATTGACAGGTTTCGCTTTTCAGTCAGCCGGCCTCTGCAAGATTTCTCAGTCTATAGTGTTCTCAGGAGATCCTGACGACGGTCAATCTAATTGCCTTGACCCTTGCGGAGGATCCGCGCATACTTTGAGTGTCGGGATCGACAACAATGTCGAAATCGAAAGCGATATTTAGTCGAACCCGCCGGTGGTCCTTCCAATAGCCTTTGGCCACCGCCTTTCTGGATTTAGATAAATTCGAGTTGCAAAGGCCTGGAGAGCTTCTCCCGACGCATCGGCGTTTCGGAAGGATGGGCGTCGCCATGGGCGAAGAGATCAGCCGGCCGTATTTGCAGCACATTATCGACGCCTCGCACCGAAAGTCCTTCGACCCCCACAAGGATGTCGATTGGAGCGTTCCTTTCGACTCTTCATATTTCTACATGCCCCAGGACATGGTCTCGCTCTACGGGACTACTCTGTGGGACCAGATGACCCGGGAGCAGCGGGTAAAGCTTTCGATGCACGAAGCATGCAGCGCGTTCGCGGGTTTGATCTGGTTTGAAAATCAGCTTTCCTTCAAGCTCATGGATTATCTTATCGACGAGAGCCCGCTCGATCTTGAATTCTATTGGATGCAGATCGAAGTCGCCGACGAGTGCCGTCACTCCATGATGTTCGGCGAAGCGATCAAGCGCTGCGGAGTCCCGTGGTACAAGCCACGCTATTCGAGCCTGATCGCGTTTTTTACCAAGTACCTGACTTCAAGGGTGGGAATGATGCTAAGTACGCTCGCCGCCGAAGACGTCACCGGCTACCTGCATAACCGCACCGAGCAGGATCCGGAATGCCATCCTGTGATGCGTGAATTGTCGAGGATACATATTCTCGAGGAAGCAAGGCATCGCGGCTATGCTCGCCAATATCTGCGCCTGAGTTGGCCGCGGGTCGGAATGTTCCGGCGCTCGATGATACGGCGCTACGGATTGCTCTCGACCGTGATCATAATCAGGCAACTGGTGCATCCCGACATTTATAAGAACCTCGGTTTGCCAGCCGAAGCGCGGGAGATGGCCAGGAACAACCCGCATCGTGCACGGATCAGGCGCGAGATGTCGGCGCAACTGGTCGAGTTCCTGACCGAAACCGATATCGTCAACAAGACTTCCGCCCTCAAGTGGCGTGCAGCCGGCCTGATGGCGTGAGCTTTCCGGCGCTGACGTGGGTGCGGAACGCGCTTCGATTCGCCAGTCCAGACGCCTTTGCGTCGTAGGGTCATAGGGGCATACGATCAGTTCACCTCATCCGACAGTTTGTTTTACCTTCACACTCTTTCTCGAGGACCAGCGGCCGTGAGATTCGCAGCGCGCACTTCATCGTCGCGAGCGTGGGTTCTGGTTTCTTCGCTGGCCGTCCTCCTGGCGATTTCAGTTTTACGGCCTTCGATGGGCCGCACGGAAGCTGTTCTCTCGCCCGGCACAGAATCCAATTCTGGCGGCGCGATAGATGCGTGGATGGTGAAGCGCGGGATTATCCAGAGCGGATTGATCACCGAACAAACCAGCACCGATATAGTTACCCCGCCTCCCGGTACTGAGGTTGATGAAACCCGGCAAACCGAGAACCGTACGGGCGAGGTTTTGAACCGGGTCAAGTCGTGGAACGAAACCGCCGCGGACGGCACAGTTCATTTCGAGATCACCACGTTATCGCCCGAGCAGTTCGAAGTCGCCTTCTGGATGTTTCCCAATCATCGTAAGGGTTGCACGTTGTATCAATGGACACTCTACGATCATGGCCACGCACTGCAGAGCGCGTTCTGGCGCAACGATGCGGCGGTGTTGCGGTTGGCCGGCTCCGCGGATCTGCCGTCTGATTTGTACCCGGACTCGGTTCCCTGGATCGCGTTCTTACGCGTCCTTGACGCGCCACGCGACGGCGCCGAAGGTATGCTTCATCAACAGATCACGCCTTACAGCTATGTAGGTCAGCAGGTTTGGGCCAAAGGATCCGAGCAAATCAGCGTGCCGGCCGGCACCTTCTCCGCGTTCGCGGTGATCGCACAAGTCGATGTAGCGACGGTGATGCCGAACTGGCCGCGCTTCGTCCTGCACGTCATCGAGCCGGTCGTTCCCAAGGATACGCTCTACTTCGAGGCCGTGCCTCCCTACCGGTTGCTAAAGCAGGAAGGCACCACCTTTGTCGGCGGCCCCGAGGTCACCACCGAGCTCATCCGCACCTACATCGCCGGCACGCCACCGGTCGTGGCGGCCGCTGCTCCGACGCAATCGCTTGCCGCGCCGTCGGGATTGGGCGGTTCACCGATTCTCAGGTGACAGCACCGTCAGAGCCTCTGCTCCTTCGCTGCGATATCGGCTCCGTGCGCGTCGCGCGCCACGTCGCTCGTTATTTTGCCATCTCGCAGAAGGATCAAACGATGAGCCCGCTCCATGACCTGCGGATCATGGGTGGAAAAGATAAACGTCGTTCCGGTCGCACGATTCAGATGCTCCATCACGTCGAGGAGTGCGATAGCACTGGCGGAGTCAAGATTCGCCGTGGGTTCGTCGGCCAAAATCAGTGCAGGTTCAGTGACCATCGCACGAGCCACCGCGACTCGCTGCTGCTGTCCGCCGGACAACTCCGCTGGACGACGATCTTCGACGCCGTGAAGACCGATCTCCGAAAACAGCTTTTCCACCTTTTCCTTGCGCTGACCCGCCGGCATCCCTTGCAACAGCAAGGTGAACTCGGCATTTTCCAAAGCGGTAAGCACCGGAAGCAGATTGTACGTCTGGAATACAAAGCCGATGCGCTGCAGCCGCAGATACGCCAACTGACCCGAAGACAAACTCTGGAGGTTTTGACCCGCCACCCAGATCTCGCCGGTGTCGGCCCGGTCGAGTCCGCCGATAAGGTTGAGCAGAGTGGTCTTGCCGGAACCTGAGGGTCCCGCCGCAGCCGCGAACTCTCCCACCCCAACCTGCAATGAGAGGTCGCGCAGCGCCGGAACCTCGATCGGTCCGGTCCGATAGGTCTTGCTCACGCCCTTCAGCTCGACCGCCCACTGCGTCATATCGTCCTCATGTCTAGAGCACCTTCAATGCATCCGGCAGCTCGGTTCGCGCGGCCTTGAACGCAGGATAAAACGAAATGATTGTCGCCATCGCGAATACTATTCCCACCGACCACACGATTCGGTCCAGGCTTAGGCGCGAGTAGAGAATCGGATCAAACATCAGTGCGGGCGGAAGGCGCGATCTGAATACCCAGTGCAGATCCAGTCCCGCGGTGGCGAAATAATGCTGTACACTCAAACCCAGCGCCAGTCCCAGTGCGACGCTAATCCCTGTGAGCGCCAGAGACTCGCCCACCACCATCACCGCAAGCTGCCTGGGCCGAAGCCCGAGCGCCTTGCAAACGCCAAATTCATACCGGCGCTCGAGCACTCTCATCAGTATAGTGTTGAGTATTCCCAATCCTACCATCGCCAATATCACGCCATTCATGACGTAGTTAAAGGCGTGGTCCAGGCCTAAAATCTGGGCAAGCATAGGCAGTGATTCCCGCCAGGTCAAAACTTCTACCGGCGCTCCAATCAAATCTTTTCGCAACGCTCTTGCTACCAGTGGCGACTCCCCTTCCCGTTCGAGCAGAAGGACCACCTGGGTCACCCGGCCGTCGGTCACTCCGAGCGTGGTCTGCGCCGCAGCCAACGGCAGATAAATGAGGTTTGCGTCTACCGCCTGCAGCCCCGTTAGAAAGATACCGTTGACCCGCAAGAGGGTGCTCTGCATATCCCCTCCGGTGGTGCTATTCGTGGTCTGAGTTCCGGATGCTTGCAGTGCCTGAGTCATCAGCACCACTTTAGAACCTGTTTTCACTTCCAGCTTGCGTGCCAGGTCGGCGCCGATAACAACTCCAGACGGTTTGTCGTCGCTCAGATATGTGCCTTCGACCATCCGCCGCGGGATCAGGGATACAATCTGTTCGTCTTGGGGTATGACCCCGGTTATTCTCACGCCGGAAGCATTGGCCGAAGAGGTCAGAAGCCCGGTTCCCAGAATCCGGGGACTCACTCCTTTCACAATCTTCTTCATGCTCGCGGTCTGCAAATCCTGTTCGACCCCGGATAATACTTGGGCCGAAAGCAGGAGCTCGTCAGAATTGCTCTCTTGATAGCCTTTCGCCTGGATTACTACGTCGCCGGGACCAAGACGTACTCCGTCGGCAATCGTCTGCTCGTGGCCGCCATCGAGCAAACCCAGTGAGATCAGCAGCAACGCAAGACCCAGACCCAGCGCGAGGACGGTCAACGCGGTGCCTCGCGGATTGCGCCACAGGTTGCGCCAGCTAATCTTCACCAGAAGAAGAATATCAGTCACTAGGTTAGACCTTGCGAATCGCTTCGGTCGGGCGAAAGTGAGCAGCTCGCCATGCCGGATAGAAGGCCGAAACCAGAACTGTGGCGGCCAACCCCAGCGCCGCCTCTCCATACGCGGAGTAGTCCTGCCTGCCATACCATAAGTGGCCCACTACCACTCCTGCCAATGAGATAACCTTGCCAGTAGCGCCACCCAAATTCAGACCGTGCATTTGCAAATACCATAAGAGCGGAACACCTAACGCTCCTCCTACAGCCAGACTTGCCATCGCCAAACCTGCCGACTCTGCCAGGATCAGAGCAATCACTTGCACCGGACGCATCCCGAGCGCCATCAGCATGCCTATTTCGCGGGTGCGCTCGAACACCGCCATGAGCATCGTGTTCATGACACCGATAACCGCCAACAGGAAAAAGATGAAAAACAGGACAAATGTGATGGCGCGGTTAAACTGCACGTAACTGGCTAACTCCGGCGCGAGTTCGGGCCAAGCTTGCACCTGCACGGGAGTAATCTTCGCGAGTTGAACCTGAAGTGCGCCAGCCACGGCCGTCGCCGCGGTTATGTCTTTCAACTTTATACCAACTTCATGAATTCTCTCAGGCGTCAGATTCAGCAGCGCTTGTAACGCAGGTAAAGACATCAGGACCAGGCCACGGTCAACCGAATCGAGATCGCTGTGAAACACGCCCACCACCGTGTAAACGTCGTTGCCAATCGAACCGTCGGCCGCCTGAGTCAGCAGAACGATTTGCGATCCCACCGCGATACCGATCGTGCTGGCAAGTTTGTCGCCAATTGCCACTCCCTTCGGCACGCTCGCGGAGAGGTAACTGCCCCCCGTTATCTCCGTATTCAGGACAGTGATCTTGTCTTCCTGCCCGGGAACTACTCCCATTAGCTCCACGCCGGCCGAGCGATTGGCAGCGCTCAACATGCCATAGCCGTAAACCCGGGGAGCGGCGGCTAACACCCGAGGCTCGGCAGTGATAGCGGCGAGCAGAGCGCCGACGTCGGTTCCCTTCGCGCCGCCCAAGGTCTTTTGAATGGAACGGTTGGGATAGTAGCCCGGAGCATGTACCTGGATCTGGGACATGACCAGGCAAGTGCCGTTCTCGATCATCTGCCATCTCAGTCCGGCCATCAGGCACGCGACGAACAGCAGCATTGCGTAGCCAAGCGCGATGGCGGCCATCGTGATAAAGGTACGCCGGGGGTTGCGCCAGAGATTGCGCCACGCGAGATGTAGCAGCAGTCCGTTCATCACTTCAGGTTGGGCAGGGTAAAGGTCTGCGCGCTGACTGTGACGTCGAACGCGATATCGTCGTAGTCAATCGTCGTCTGCGCGCCCGGCTTCTTGGCCGCATGCATCACCATGCGTGTCGGGATGAGCCTGCCGCTCATCTTTTTGTATTCGGAAAACGTCAATTCCCGAACCAGCTGTCCGTCCTCGTCATAAAAGCCCTGCCATGTGGGAACGGAGTCGGCCTGCCGAATCTGCAACACCACCTTCCCCCAGACTATCGCGGCGTTCGGCTTGGGCGTCAGAGTATATTCATGCACGGCGATCCCGCCGCGAGTTCCAACGAAAGATGTACTAACTGAGTAATCGCGAGTGAGAAATTTCTCTTTCACCAGATCATCGATCGTGAAATCACTTCCCATCCACGAGGTCATCGCCATCGATGCGGGAACCTTAACCGTGCGATTTGTCTTCGGCAGGTAGTACCAGATATCGCTGCCTTCTTTCAGGATAGCGGTGCCCGCTTCATCTTGAGGACTGATGATTTTGATGAGAACCTTGTCGCCGAGCGACCAGATTTTCATCGAGAGATCGCGTTGTCCGTCGGCGTTGACGATCTGCATCTTGACCGTGGCAATGCTGGACTTACTACTAAAGAGCTGAGCTACCTGCTCAACCGCGTCGCGCGCCGACTGATCGTCCGCGGCACGGGATACCGGAGCCGCGGCCAGCACTGCCAGCCCCAGCAACATGGCTACCGCAGTTTTTTTCCAGCCGCTCAGGGTCATCGGTATCCAACTTCACGCTTGGTTGTATATTCGCCTTTCAACTCGACCGCTTCTTCCGCAAGCGGCGCGCTCATCGCCAGTCCCATCGGTATCCGGATCACGATATTGAAGGCAGTTACCGCCAGGGAAAGCGCAAACAGGTCGCCTTTGCTGGCAAAGCGGGCGAACGCCAGGGTGAAGATTAGCTGAGTCGTTCCGATTCCTCCCGGCGAGATCGGTGAATTTCCGATCGCGACGATGAATGGCGTCATGGCCAGGGTTTGCGCCAGCGGAACTCCAATATGAAAGCTGACCAACTGTCCGTAGAGTGCAAAGCCTTCTCCCAGCACGATTAGAAACTTGATCGAAAGAAGGCTCATATACTGCCACGGCATCGCCACGCGGAAGCTCTCCATCGAGGGTCGGTCGTAAATCCATCGGAGCCAGGTGCCACTGGCGAGCCCAGGTCCCCACCAGAGCCAAAACGATGCGATGAGGCAGCATGCGCCAAACACGACCGCCGCATAGTTGAACGCCGGCCGAATCGGCGACGTCGGCACCAATGCGATCGCGACCAGTAGCAACCCGGCCAGCATCGTGGCGTCCAGAAAACCTTGAAACATCAAGGTCCATACCGCTCTGATCCACGGCGCTTGTTTGTGTGCGTGCAGAAAGAGTACGAGCGCACCGCCCGCAACATAAGTGTTAACAATCTGAAGAAAACTGACTGCGGCCATGGTCGGAAGCAGTTCGAGCGTCCCGGTCCGGCGGTGGAAATAGCTGAACAACCGCGACAGCAGCACGGTCTCGCCAATAAACCAGCAAAGGAACCCGCCCAGGCTGGAAACCACAAAGATCCAGAGCGTGGCATGGCTCCCCGCGTCGGACACCTGGCGCCAGGAGATTCCACGCGCAGCGTAACCTACGATCGCCGCCGCTATCGAATATGCTACGAGATTTTGAATCGAGGTTTTGCTCAAAACACTCTGTCCCAATGATCCATAGTAGTGTAGGCAGCGCGAGAATTCAGGAAAAATCTTGATGCGGGCAAGTTATCTACGGCACAACCGCCCGGTTCGGCCACTCCGGACGACTGCCCGAACACCACAGCATCTGGCGTAGGTGCATTCCGGGACTGGGCTCAGGGCCCCGCACGGCTCGGACCGCTTGGTTGTTGACGATAAGTGCAAGGCGGCGATCCACTTTGCGAAGTTAATTGCAGTGACAAATCAATCAGGCTAGCCAGTCGACGACATTCCTGTACTCAAAGACTTTCGTATTTATATATAGTAGTTCCGTTAATGATCAGTTTGCGCACAGTGAAGTAGATTTCCGTTACTGCCCGCGCCCCGGCACTGGAAAGCCGGGCTCGGCGAATGCCCCACCGCAACCGAGACGGCGCCGGCCTGACCGACCCGGGCGAGAGGCAACGCGTCGCGTCGTCATCGTTCAGCTACTGGATTGCTCGCGTGTTACGCGCGGTGGCAGCGTCGATTGTTCGCGCGTGCTAATCTTTTCCCTTGGGCGAAGTTCTGATCATGGAAACCGGCACCGAAAAGCATAATACTCTCGCGATTCTGGTGGGCGGCGGTCCCGCACCCGGAATCAACGGCGTAATCGCCGCCGCCACGATCGAGGCGATCAACTGCGGCCTCAATGTTCTAGGCCTGCGTGACGGTTACAAGTGGCTCGCCGAGGGCGACACCTCGCACGCAGTGCCGCTTCGAATCGCGGACGTGAGCCGCATCCACTTTACCGGTGGCTCGATTCTGCGCACTTCGCGCACCAATCCCGCCCGCGACGACGCGATGCTCGAGCGCACGGTCGGCGCACTCACCACGCTGGGCGTTCGCTACCTGATCTGTATCGGCGGCGACGACACGACCTATGGCGCGCTCAAGATCGCCGAGCGTTCCCAGGGACGCATCGGCGTCGCGACGGTCCCCAAAACCATCGATAACGATCTGCCCTTGCCTGAGAATGCTCCCACCTTCGGCTTCGAAACCGCGCGCGCTGTCGGCACCACGATTATCGAATCGCTGATGGAAGATGCCCGGACCACGCGCCGCTGGTATCTCGCGGTCACGATGGGACGCAAGTCGGGCTCGCTCGCCCTTAGCATGTGCAAGTCGGCGGGCGCGACCTTGGCGGTTATTCCCGAGGAATTTGTTGGCGAGCGTTTCGACCTGGCGATCGTGGTCGATACTATCGTCGGTGCGATTATCAAGCGCCGCGCCGCAGGCCGCGACGACGGCGTCGCGGTGGTCGCGGAAGGAATCGCAGAGCGCGCCGACGCAAGCGCCCTCCCTGCAGCCTCGGGCGCTGAGCACGATGCGTACGGACACACACATCTCTCGGACCTGTCGTTCGGCACTGTCCTGCGCGACCGCGTGCGCACCGCGCTAGGAGAACTCGGCTCCGACTTGACGGTGGTGGCCAAAGATATCGGCTACGAACTCCGATGCGCCAAGCCCGTCCCCTTCGACGCCGACTACACGCGCACTCTTGGCTACGGTGCGGTGCGCTATCTGCTCGGCGGAGGATCCGGTGCTCTGATCGCGATTGCGGGCGGCCATGTCACGCCGGTCAACTTTGCCGATCTTGCCGACCCGGCGACCGGCCGCGTGCGCGTGCGGCTGGTCGATGTCTCCACCGAGTCCTACCAGGTCGCGCGCTCATACATGATTCGGCTCGAACCCGACGACCTTCGCGAGCCCGCGCTCTCGCAGTTAGCCGCGC
>JBAPSR010000300.1:0-15889 GCA_049281755.1 Binataceae bacterium (SeqCode) | reverse complement strand
CAGCGACGGTCCCAACTCTTACCGTCTGGACCAGCTCGCCGCGCTGCTTGGCGATCTGAAACGGATCGATCAATGCGCTCGCGAGGCCGCCGCGCGCAAGTGATCGGGGCGCGCTCCGATCACGTAGCGCTGCGCATAGCAAGACGCCTCTAACGGTGTCGTGACAGCATTCAACTAGCGCTTTGGTTTACTTGAAAAAATCCGCTTGATACCGTGAACCCACG
Source organism: Binataceae bacterium (SeqCode) (assembly GCA_049281755.1). Taxonomy (GTDB): domain Bacteria; phylum Desulfobacterota; class Binatia; order Binatales; family Binataceae; genus JBARDN01. The sequence goes on along the minus strand of JBAPSR010000300.1, from coordinate 15,665 downwards.
GGTATGATCGATGAGTCTGAAGCTTATTGCCAAGGCACTTGCGGCGTTCGGGGCGGCCGCGATCGTGGTGCTTCTGGCAGTTACCATATACGTGGTGCGGCATCGCGAGGACGCGCAGGCGTTGACCAAAGTCGCAAGCGTGCTGCCGGATTCACTTCTCCACGCGAAGAATTTCCACTGGACTCAGATGAAGGGCAGCGAGATGCAATGGGTCCTCTCCGCCGCCGACGCCAGCTACTCCGCTGATCGCACTGGCGTCAAGCTTGTCAACGCGAACCTGGCAATGACCTCGAGTGACGGCAAGGAAGTCCACGTCACTGCTCCGCAGGCTCTCCTGTACATGGATGGAAATCATATCCATCGCGCGGACCTTAGCGGTGGTGCGGTGCTTCGCTACGGAGACTTCGTCTTAAGTACCGACGCGGTGAGCTTCGATCCTGACGCCGACACCGTCTCTGCCGATGGCTTGGTAACGGTCGAGGGTGAAGGCGTGAAGGTCACCGGAATCGGCCTGACCGGCAGTCCCAAGACGCGAGTCTTCCAGTTGCATCAGCAGGTGAGGACCGAGATTCAGCCGAAGAAGGGCAGCAGTGCGAAGATCAAGAAGAGCTGAATCCTCGACGCGCAAGCTCGATACGTCGCCAGGTCCGGCGCGAGTATTTTGCGCCGCTGCAATTGCGGTGATCGTGATCGCGCTTGCTCCACCGGGGTTCGCTCAGAGCACGACGGGCGCGGGCGGCGCAATTGGCGATTCGATTCGCGCAGGTAGCAGCGGCGGAGCGCCGGCGGCTGCGCCATCTGTCGCACCCGACGTGGTTGACCAATTCAACTCCAACGGCGATTCGATCACGGTAGTCGGCGGCGTTCCCGATGCGAATGCTTCGCCAGCGGCGAACGCGCCAGATTCCGCTCCAGCCGTTGTAAGCGCGCCCCCCGCGGAAGCCGCACCATCGGTCGCGGCAGCGCCTTCCCCGGAAGCCGCGCCGTCCGTTGCGAGCGCTCCTGTCGTGGAAGTGGTACCGTCAGTCGCTGCTGCACCCTCGCCGGAAGCTGCGCCATCGGTTGCTAGCGCACCAGCCGTGGAGGCCGCACCGTCAATTGCAGCGGCACCTTCTCCAGAAGCCGCGCCATCTGTAGCTGCCGTGCCTTCACCGGAGGCGGCGCCGTCTGTCGCAGCTGTATCGGTGCCGGAAGCTGCGCCGTCCGTAGCGAACGCTCCGGTAGCTGACGCGTTTCCAACCGCCAGTATGCCGCCGCCAGTGATCGCGAGCTCGCCGGCGGCCGAGGCGTCGGTCGCGGCGGCTCCAGCCGCTGAGCCCTCGACCAGTCTGGTTCCTGCAACTCCGGAGGCGGCCGTGACGCCTGCGGCAGCCTTTGCGGCGACTCCGGCGATCTCGGCAGTAGCGAGCACGCCGAAGTCGCATGCCGCGAAAAAAGAAGCGACTCAAGTCGCGTCGGCTGGTCCGGCAACGGGGCAGGATCAGGGTGGAGCTTTTGGCGGGCTTCAGTTCTCGAACAACAAGTCACCGATCAATATCACGTCGGACACGATGGCGCTTGATTACAAGGGCAACTCAGTTTTGTTTACCGGCCATGTAAATGCCGTCCAGGCCACGGGTCATCTCACCAGCGACCGGCTGCGCGTGAATTACGGGCAGGGCTTCAAGGACGTGCGAGAAATGATTGCCGACGGCAACGTGCGTATCAGCCAGGATACGCGATGGGCCACCGGCGACCACGCGGTGCTCGATCAGACCAAACACACCGTGGTGCTCACCGGCAGCCCGGTCGTGCACGACGGCACCGATCAGATCACAGGGCGGCGGATAACCGTGTATCTCGACACCGGCAAGAGCGTGGTCGAGGGCGCGAGCGCCGTGATTTTCCCGAAATCTTCGTCGTCGCCGGGCCAGACGCAAGCTGAAAATTCCGGGAGCAACGCAGCCCACACGCCGTGATATGTTGAGTTAATGGCGCTCGAGGTAAAGCTCGGACAGAATCTGCAGCTCCGCCAACAACTGGTGATGACCCCCCAGTTGCAGCAGGCGATCAAGATTCTGCAACTCTCGCTCCCGGAACTCGAAACGATCGTGCAATCGGAACTCGAGCAGAATCCGATGCTCGAGCCGCTCGATCAGAGTCCCGCCGAAGCCGCCGGCGATACCCCGATTCCTGACGAAGACAGCGTGCCGCCCGAGCCCGATCGCGCCGAGGCCGAAGTCTCGCCCTCCAGCGACGATCCGATCGACGACTGGGAGCCGGGCGCGGGCGCTCCCGAAGAGCCGCTCCGGCCGCTCGAGACCGAGTCGCACGACGCCACGATCGAGATGCGCGACAACGACGGACTCGAGAAGCTCGACTGGCGCGAATACCTGGAGACCTATTCCAACAACTGGCAGGAAAGCGCGCCGCCCGACAACGACGACGATCATCGCAGCGCGCTTGAGAATACCGCGGTTCGCCGCGGCTCGATCGAAGACCATCTGATGTGGCAGCTTCGGATGTCTAACCTCTCCGAACCCGACCAGCTAATCGGCGCGACGATCATCTACAACCTGAACGATGACGGCTACCTGGAGACTCCGCTCGAGGAGCTTGCGACGCAGCTCGAAACTGACGCCGCCGAGGTCGAACGCGTGCTCCAGCGTGTGCAGCGGTTCGATCCCCCGGGCGTTGCGGCGCGCGATCTGCGTGAATGCCTGCTGATCCAGCTCGCGAATCTGGGCATGGAAGACTCGTTGTCGGCGCGGATGGTCGGTGAGCATCTCGATTTGCTCGAGAAGCATCGCTACGGCGAAATCGCCAAGCAGCTCGCCGTCACGGTCGAGATGATCGGGCAGGCGCACAAAATTATCGCGCTGCTCGAGCCCAAGCCGGGGCGCGACTACGGCGGCGCGGAGCCGACCTACGTGGTGCCCGACGTGTACATCCACAAGCTCGGCGAAGACTACATGGTGACGCTAAATCGCGACGCGGTTCCGCGGTTGCGGATCGCGGGCTATTACCAGCGCGTGATGAACGACGTGAATTCGGCGCCGGAAACGCGCGAGTATCTGCAGGAGCGGCTGCGCTCCGCGAAGTGGCTGGTAAAATCGATCTATCAGCGCCAGCAGACCATCTTCAAGGTCGCCAACTCGATCGTGAAGTTCCAGCGTGCGTTCTTCGATCACGGCGTAAGCCATCTAAAGCCGCTGGTGTTGAAGGATGTGGCCGAAGATATTGGGATGCACGAGTCGACCATCAGCCGGGCCACCGCAAACAAATACGCGCATACACCGCAAGGCATTTTCGAGCTCAAGTTTTTCTTCACCTCGGGGGTCAAGGGTTCCTCCGGAGAAGATGTCAGCGCCGAAACCGTGAAGGAGAAAATTCGCGAACTGGTCTCCGCTGAGGAACCGAATAATCCGCTTTCGGACCAGGCAATCGCCGAGATGCTGCGCGTGCGCCAGATCAATATCGCGCGGCGCACGGTTGCGAAATACCGGCAGGCGCTCGGGATCCTGCCCTCGGCGAACCGCAAACAGGTCGGATGAAATGTCCGTCCAAACGCGAGGCCCTATGCCGAACAAACCAACCCAGGCAAAGCGCAGCCGTGCGGTGGATCGGAAAACCCGGCGCACCACACGAGTTGGCAAAACCGTACCGACGACCGTGACCGTCACCTTCCGCCACGTCGAACCGACCGACGCGCTGCGGCTCTATGCCGAGCGCAAGCTGGCTCATCTGGGAAAATACGCCAAGCGGGCCTGTGCCGCGCATCTCATCCTGTCGGTTGACAAATACCGCCAGCACGGCGAAGTTACTGTCCAATCGGGGCGCATCTCCGTGACCGCCGAGCAGGAATCGAAGGATCTTTATGCGGTAATCGATCAGCTCGCGGACATAGCGGGGCGCCAGTTGAAGCGGCATATCGAAAAAATCACCGCGCGCAAAATGCGCTCGCCCTCGACCGGTGAGGTCTTGAGTGCGGCCGAAGAAAGGGCGCAGGAGATCAAGCCGTAAGACGGCAAGCGCAGCCGGCCGCGCGCCAAGAGTCGCTTCGCGGGGAAAAGTTTGTCGATATAAAGTTCGGTCAAGAAAAAAACATCCTGATGAAGATCACCGAGATTCTAAGCTCCGAAATGGTTCTGCCCGACCTTAAGGGCAACACCAAACCCGACGTGCTGGGCGAGTTGGCGGCGGCGCTTTCCGCGCAATACCCGGAGATCAAACTGTCTGATCTGACCGAGGTGCTGCTGGAGCGCGAGCGGCTGGGTTCGACCGCGATCGGCGACGGAATCGCGATCCCGCACGGCAAGCTGCCACGGGTCACGAAAATTTTGGGTGCCTTCGGGCGGCATCGCGCGGGAGTTGATTTCGAATCGCTCGACGGCAATCCCACCCAGTTGTTTTTCGTGCTGGTCGCGCCCGAAGATTCGGCGAGCCTGCACCTAAAGGCGCTGGCGCGGGTTTCGCGCCTGCTCAAGGACGATACCTTCCGCACGCATCTGATCTCGGCGGCGGGCGCGGCCGAGATCTTCAAGCTGATTCGGGACGAGGACGCGAAGTACTAACTTTCGCGCGTGAGTGCGCACCGCGTCCGGTCGGAGCACGATGGCGCAAAAACCATCCGGAAAGCCGCGGCTGATCATAGTAACCGGAGTGTCGGGTTCCGGGCGCGCGTCCGCGATGCGCGTGCTCGAGGACCTGGATTTCTACTGCGTTGATAATCTGCCGGTCGCGCTGGTGCCGGAGGTGCTGCGCCTGGCCGCGGGACTCGACCCGGGGCTGGCTGGAGTTGCGCTCGGAATCGACGCGCGCGAACGGCTGTTCTTTCCGCAGTGGCCGCGCGTCTTTTCCGAACTTGAAGCCGACGGCGTGCATCCGGAAATAATTTTTCTCGACGCCTCCGACGAGGTGCTCGCGCGGCGCTACTCGGAATCGCGCCGACCGCATCCGCTGGCCGAGAGCGGCTCGACCGTCGCCGAGAGTATACGACGCGAGCGCCTGGCGCTGGCCGAGATGCGCGATCGCTCGAGCCGGGTTATCGATACCACCACGCTCACGGTGCATGAGCTGCGCGAAGTAGTGATGGCGATGGTGCTGGGCGCGGCGGCGGGCTCGCGCATGGCGATCTCGATCGTCTCGTTCGGCTACAAATTCGGCGCGCCGGTCGGGATGGATATTATCCTCGACGTGCGCTTCATTCCGAATCCGTTTTTCGTTCCCGAGCTGCGTCTGCTCGATGGCACCGATCCGAGCGTTCGCGACTACGTGATGGCGCAGGCCGACGCGCAAAAATTTATCGACGAGACCGCGCGCCTCCTCGACTTCCTGATCCCCCTCTACCGACGCGAGGGCAAGAGCTACCTGACGGTGGCCTTAGGATGCACCGGCGGGCGGCATCGCTCACCGGTGCTCGCCCGCGCGATAGCCGAGCGCCTCAGCCAGAGTGGATTCGATGCAACGGTCCGCGACGCGCATATCGCGCGATAATACAGGCTGCCACCAAGAATCGGGCTAGTTCATTATCGAGCCGGCATCGACGTTGAGCGTCTGCCCGGTCATCCCGGCCGCGGCGTCGGTCACCAGGAAGAGCGAGACGCGGGCGACTTCCGCTTCGGTCGCCATCCTGTTCATCGCGGCCTGTGACAGGAACTGGCCGCGCACCTGCTCGTAGGGGACCTTGAGCGCCTCGGCGCGCGCGCGCATCACGCGCTCGATCCGCTCGCCCTCGATCGCGCCCGGGCAGATACAGTTGCATCGGATTCCGCGCGCGCCCCATTCCGCCGCGACGGTTTGCGTAAATCCGATCATCGCCCACTTGGCCGCCGCGTACGGCGAGCGCATCGGATAGCCGCGGCGTCCCGCGCCCGACGAGATGTTGAGGATATTGCCGCCGCGCTGCGTATCCATCGTGGGCAGAACAGCGCGGGTCGCGAGCCACGTGCCGGTCAGATCGATATCGATCGTCTCCTGCCATTCGGCGAGCGACATGTCGGTTATGCGCTTGGTCGGCCCGGATATTCCGGCGTTATTGACCAGGATATCGATTCGTCCGCCGAAGCTCTTGCGGGTTTCTTCGGCCATCTTTACGCAATGGGCTTCCTTGGAGACATCGGTCTCGACGAAGTTCGCGGCTGCGCCGAGTTTCTTCAGCGCCTCTACGGTCTCCTGCATCGGCTTGAGTGAGCGCGCCGCGATCATGATCTTTGCGCCGGCTCGCGCGTACGCAAGCGCTATCTCCTTTCCGATTCCGTAACCGCCGCCTGTAATGATCGCGACCTTGTCTTTGAGTTCGTTCATGTCGGTCCTCGATTGATTTGCCTCGATGGTTTTGCGGAATTTTTAACGACTCTAATTCGATCCGCGCCGCGCGACAAACGATCACGATGCTACCGCGCGGCGGCGCATGTGCGCGCTTGTCTCAGCGCCGCAACGCCTCGTATCATAGGCCTTACTTGATGGCAGCAGTAAGCCCGATCAAAAATCCCTCCCAGAAGCCCGGCGGCGTAAGCTCGCTCTGGCTCAATCTCGTCAAGATCGCGATCCTCGTGGTCCTGGTCGGCGGATCGGTTTGGCTGTTGCTCGAGCATATGGAGTGGTTTCGCGATCCCGCCGGGATCAAGATCGAGGTTCTGCAAGCGGGCGTCTGGGCTCCGATCGTGTACATGCTGTTATACGCGGTCGGTCCGTCGTTTCTGGTGCCGGGCGCAGTGATGACGATCGCGGGCGGACTCGCGTTCGGAACCGCGTGGGGTTCCGTCTATTCATTGGTCGGCGCGGACATCGGTGCGGTGGTGGCGTTCGGCGCGGGCCGATTTCTGGGACGCTCGTTCGTCGAAAAATTTGTCGGCGATCGGTTTCAGACCACGCTCGAGAAAATCGCGCGCAACGGCTTTCAGATCATCTTGTATCTGCGGATCGTCCCGGTGATTCCGTACAACGCGCTCAACCTGATCGCGGGCGCGTCTCCGATCACGTTCAAGGATTACTTCTGGGCCAGCATGATCGGGATGGTGCCGGGCACAATCCTGTTCGCGTTCCTGGGCGACGCGTTATGGCATCCGCTGTCCTGGCGCTTCGTGCTCGCGCTCGCGCTGATCGCGGCGTCGGTAGGATGCGGTGAACTCTGGCGCCGATGGTCCTCGAGCAGAATCGCCCCGGTAATCTAATCTCCGGGCGCCGCGATCGCGTGATCGTCCGGATCGGCGTTAGTCCCGCGCGGCTTACCGGCACATCCCATCAGGCTGAAGTGTTGAGCCGCCTGGGCACGAGGTAGTGGTGGTGGTCGTGGTCTGTTGCGAGGTTTGTGGCTCTGTTTCGAAAATCCCGCATCCCGCCAGCAGGGTCGCCGCGAGAATCAACGCGCCAAGTAGTTTAATTTTGTTTCTCACGATCAACCTCATCAAAGCCTATTTGAGTTCTCGCGCAGTTCGGGTTGCGCCGGCAAAGCAGAATGCGTCGCCCTCTGACTTCTATCGCCTTCCCGATTCCGGTTGAATCCAGAACCGCGGCAAAGCCTCCATCCGGTTCCCCAGAGAACCGCGCGTACGTCCGCCCGGCTTCTGTACCCAGTCGCTGTCATTCGCGCGCCTTGCTGGTCAAAAAAAAGGCGCCGCGAGGTAGGTCGCGGCGCCCAGGGAATTAGCGAATTCGAAATTGGAAAATCAGGTGCCGGATTCCCAGCTCTCTAAATACTTCTTCTGTTCGGTGGTCAGCGTGTCGATTCGGATTCCCATCGCGGCGAGCTTCACTTCCGCGACGTCCTGCTCGATCGCGAGCGGCACGTTATGCACCTTGGCCGGAAGCTGCTCGCTGGTCGCGACCCATTCAGACGCGAGCGCCTGGGTCGCAAAGCTCATGTCCATCACCTGCGCGGGATGGCCCTCGGCGCAGGCGAGATTCACCAACCGCCCCTGTCCCAGGATGTAGAGCGTGCGGCCGTTGGACAGATGGTACGCGTCGACGTTCTTGTTGACGTCATGCTCGACCGACTTGGCCGCGTCGGTCAGATATGCCATGTCGATCTCGACGTCGAAGTGGCCCGAGTTGCAAAGGATCGCGCCGTCTTTCATCGCGGTGAAATGCTGCGCGGCGAGCACATGCTTGTCGCCGGTAGCGGTCACGAATATATCGCCGACCTTGGCCGCGTCGATCATCTTCATCACCCGGAACCCATCCATCGCAGCTTCGATCGCGCGAATCGGATCGACCTCGGTCACGATCACGTCTGCGCCAAGTCCGCGCGCGCGAGAGGCGATCCCGCGGCCGCAGTAGCCGTAGCCGCCGACCACGATGATCGAGCCCGCGATCAGCACGCCGCTGGCGCGGATAATCCCGTCGAGCGTCGACTGGCCCGTGCCGTAGCGGTTGTCGAACAGATGCTTGGTTTGCGCGTCATTGACTGCAACGACCGGAATCTTAAGCGCGTGATCTTTTTCCATCGCCCGCAGCCGGATCACGCCGGTGGTAGTCTCCTCCATGCTGGCGAAGACTTCTTCGGCGCTGTCTTTGTATTCGGTGTGAAGCAGGCTCACGAGGTCGGCGCCGTCATCCATCGTGATGGTCGGTTTGCGATCCAGCACCGCGCGCAGATGACTGTAGTACGTATCGCGATCCTCGTTATGAATCGCGTAGGTTGGAATGCCGAATTCGGCGACCAGCGCGGCGGCGACATCGTCCTGAGTCGAGAGCGGATTTGACGCGCAGCAGAAAACCTCGGCGCCTCCCGCCTTGAGCGCGCGCAGCAGGTTGGCGGTCTCGCAGGTGATATGCAGGCACGCGCCCATCCTTTGCCCCTTGAGCGGTTGTTCTTTGGAGAACCGTTCGCGGATACGCCGCAGCACCGGCATCTGGCGGTCAGCCCATTCGATGCGCTTTTTTCCTGCCGCGGCGAGTCCCAGGTCGCGCACGTCGTGATCGCGCGCGCCGGAGGCAGCGCGGGACTTGGGCATGACTTTACGTTTGGCGATTGATCCCATCGTGATTGTGTCCTTTTTGCGAGGTGAAGATTGAACCGATCCGTTTAGCGCTTCGCGCCGATTCCGAATGCACTCTGCAGACGCTCGGCCATGTCGATACGCTCCCACGGGAACAGTCCGTCGTGAGGTTTGCGGCCGAAATGCCCGTAGGCGGCGGTCGCCTGGTAAATGGGACGCTTGAGCGTGAGCGTGCGAATAATTCCCGCCGGACGAAAATCGAACAGCTCGCGCAGCGTCGACGAAAGCTTCGCATCCGGCACCACCCCGGTGTCGAACGTATCGATCAGAATCGAGACCGGCTCCGCGACCCCGATCGCGTACGCAACCTGGATCTCGCACTTCTTCGCGAGCCCCGCCGCGACCACGTTTTTCGCCACGTAACGCGCGAAGTAGCACGCCGAGCGATCGACCTTGCTCGGATCCTTGCCCGAGAACGCGCCGCCGCCATGGCGTCCGTAGCCGCCGTAGGTATCGACGATAATCTTGCGCCCCGTCAGCCCGCAGTCGCCGTGCGGCCCGCCGATCACGAAGCTGCCGGTAGGATTGACGTGATACACCGTCTGCTTGGTCAGATATTCGGCCGGAATCGTCTGCTTGATTAGTTCTTCGATCACGGTTTCACGGATCGTCTCGTACTTGACCTCGGGCGCGTGCTGGGTCGAGATGACCACCGCCGTAATCTCGACCGGACGGCCGTCAACGTAACGCACCGTGACCTGGCTCTTTGCGTCGGGGCGCAACCAGCCGACGCGCCGGTCCTTGCGCATCTTCGCCAGGTTCTCCATCAGGTGATGCGCCATCGCGATCGGCATCGGCATCAGCTCCGGCGTCTCGTCGCACGCGAAACCGAACATCAGTCCCTGGTCGCCCGCGCCCTGTTCCTTGTGCAGTCCTTCGCCTTCGGTCACCCCTTGCGAGATATCGGTCGATTGCGGCTCGATCGCCATCATCACCGCGCAGGTCTTGCCGTCGAAGCCCGACGCCACGCTGTCGTAGCCGATTTCGAGCGCGACCTTGCGCGCGATACTCACAAAATCCGGATGTGCGTGGCTGGTGATTTCACCGGCCAGAACGATAAGCCCCGTCTTGGCCAGGGTTTCGAGCGCGACCCGCGAATTCGGGTCCTCAGCGATCAAGGAATCGAGCACCGCGTCCGAGATTTGATCGCACATCTTGTCGGGATGGCCCTCCGAGACAGATTCGGACGTGAACAGATAATCCTTAAGCGGCATGCGCGATGGCTCCTTGAGACCGGAATTGACCGGTATTTATCTCCGGATTGGATCCGGCGACGGGACGCGGAAGCGAAGGTTCAAAGTCGTCTGAAGTGCGATTGCGGGCCGCTCGAGGGCGCCCGTGAAGGCATCTTGGTCCGGCGGGGTCTTGAACACCCCGGTTCCCACAGTTTTCGAAGATATAACCGACGCATGATAGCGAATCAAGGCAACCGTTTGGCGCGATTTCAGCCAGCGGCGTCATTCCTCGCCAAAGCGGTCTTCAAACAACGTTTCGATCGCCTTGACCGCCTCGCGCGCGTCTTCTCCTTCGGCACGCAGTTTCAGCTTCACGCCCAGCTCCGCGCCCAGCATCATCAGGCTGGTGACGCTCTTGACGTTCACCTGCTTCTTGCCGCGGCCGATCGTGATGCGCGCCTTGAACTTGCCGGCGGCCTGCGCCAGCGTCGAAGCGGCCCGGAGATGCAATCCGAGTTGATTCTTGATCTCGACCGTCGCCTCCACCGCATTCACGCGATCCAAGATACGGGGAAGCGGCGCGCAGGTAAACGAAGCGACTCGCGTCAGTCGTGTGATCCCGCCGCGACCTCGGCGCTGAACAGCTCTCGCAGGCGCGACTCGATCGCGCGGTCGCGCGTGCTGCCTTCGCGTTTGGCCCACGCGCGCAAGGGGATCACCGCTTTGGCCATGTTGCGATGGCCCCCGGCGCTGCCAATATCGCCGAACAGATTCTTGGCCGCTTCGCCGGCGTTGTCGCGTCCCGTCCCATAGCTGCGCACGGCGATAACCAGATCGCGGCCGAGCTTGCCGGCAATCGCGACCCATTCCACGTCCTCGAACTGGAGGCAGAAATCCGCCGTCTGCACGATCATATCGTCGCGCTCGACGCGGCCCAGGTTGGCTGCGATCAGGCGGTCGCGAATCTCCAGCCGGCCGATCACGCGCGCCAGCACCTTGGCGAAGCTCTGCGGAATCTCGGGCCGGTCGATCTGCCGCAGCATGCTAAGGTTGGCGATCGGGTACAGGTGCACCAGCGCCTGCAGCACGTCGTCGGTTACCCGGCGCGACAGCGCGAGCGAATCGGTCCGGATGCCGTAGAGCAGGGCGGTCGCGAGCCGCTCGCTGATTTTCTCGCCGTCCTCCACCATGTATTCCGTCATTATCGAGGCGGTTGCGCCGTACTTGACGCGCACGTCCTCGAACGGAGCGGCGCCGGGGGTGTAGCCCGGGTGATGATCGATCACTATATCGGCGCGCGGCAGCTTGCCCTCGAAATAGGGCGGCTGCACGTCCACCATCGCGATCTTGTCGAACCCGGCCAGCGCTTCGGTGGTGGCCGGGAGAATCGAGATCTCGAGCAGATGCACCATCGTGCGGTTCTCTGGCCGCGTCACCGGTTTGAAGCTGAAAAACGGAGTGGTTTGCCGATTGCGCCCCAAAAGCGTCCGCAGCGCCATCGCGCTCGACATCGCGTCCGGGTCGGGATCATCCTGCAGGACAATCGCGATTCGATCGCCCTCGCCGACGGTTCCGCGCAGTTCGCGCAGTTTGTGCTTGGTGTCAGGTTGATCCATATACGAGCGCTTGGCGGATGCTCCGCAAGCTGGTGCTTACCTCTCGTTGAACGATTCGTTGAAACAGGCGGCGCGCTTGGCGCCGATAGATATGCCCGCCTGGGGCTGCATGAGCTTTCGGGGATACCACAGCCTTGCGCGACGAATCAATGCTATAGATTAAACACCCCTATGGAGACGCCACCGGAATCATCGCCGAAAGACCCGACCGCGCTCGAACCGTGCCTGCTGTGCCGCAGACCCGCGCAGCAGTGGCTCTTGCGTATCGCGATCGAGGACACAGGCGGACTCAAGCAGGAGGGCTTTATCTGCGCCAATTGCGCGGTTAAGCTCAGGCTCGCCTCCGAAAAAAACCGCGACCTGCAAATCGACCCGTGGATCCATGACGCAATCGCGCACATCCTGCGCGGTGTGCAGACCGAGCAATCTTAAAGGAACCTGCCCCAAGGAACATGACCGATGGCCTCTGGCCCCGAACAAACTCAACAGAATTCCCCCCAAAGCAGCGACCTGTGGCCGCATGAGGAAGCCGCTCGCGTAGCCGACCGCGTGCGCGCCTATCCGCCCGCGCGTCCGGTTATTTTCCAGAGCGGATTCGGACCGTCGGGACTGCCGCATCTCGGCACGATGTGCGAAGTGCTGCGCCCCTCATACGTGCGCCACGCGCTTGCGATGCGCGAGCCGAATCGCGCGTCGCGCCTGATCGTTTTCATCGACGACATGGACGGCCTGCGCAAGGTTCCCGAAAATGTGCCCAATCGGGAGCTGATGCAGTCGCATCTCGGCGAGCCGGTCTCGCGGATTCCGGATCCATTCGGATGCTGCCCAAGCTTTGCCGATCACATGCTTGGACTTCTTCGTGAGTTTCTCGCGCCGGTCGAAGTCGATTACGAGCTGGTGCGTTCGTCCGAAATGTATAGCGGTGGCAGCTTCGATGAGGGCTTGAAGATCATCCTCGCCAAGCATCGCGAGATCATCGCGATCGTCGCGCCGACGCTGCGTCCGGAAAATCGCGCCGGATGGTCTCCGATCATGCCGCTATGCCCGAGCTGCGGCCAGATCGTCGAGCGCTCGGTGACCGCGTATCATCCCGAGCGCAATACGATCGAGTTCACCTGCGAACGCAGCGCCAAGGCGAAACAGGGATGCGGTCATATCGGCGAGCAGAGTGTGCTGGGCGGGCTGGCCAAGGCGCAGTGGAAGGTGGATTGGGCGCTCAGATGGTTCACGCTCAAGGTTGACTACGAACTTTACGGAAAGGATCTGACTCCGTCGGCGCAACTGTCGGCGCCGATCGTGCGCATCATGGGCGGAAATCCGCCGCTCGGGTTTCCGTTCGAGATGTTTCTGGACGAGCAGGGGCACAAAGTCTCGAAATCGGTCGGGCGAGGCGTCAGCGTCGATCAATGGCAGCGCTACGCACCGGTCGAAGTGCTGAAATTTTTTCTGCTGCAAAATCCGCGGCGCGCGCGAAAACTCTTTCTGGAATCGATCCCGCAGTACGTCGATGACTACCTCGAGGCGCTGCGGGAGTACGCCGCTGCGCCCAATTCGGAATCACGCGCCGACTCTCCGCTCGAGTTCGTGTTGCAAAAGAGCAGCCCGCGCCGCTTCGACTCGCAGCTTTCGTTCGGGATGATGATGAACCTGGTCGGTGCGCTAGGCAGCTCGGATCGCGACTTTATCTGGAACTACTTGAAGGGCTATGACGCGGCGATCGCGGGCGACTCCGAAACCGCCGCGATGGGCCGAGCGCTGATGGATTGCGCGCTCAATTTCTATCGCGACTTCGTCGAGCCCGGCAAAGCGCCCTACGCGCCCAGCGCCGCCGAAGCCGGGCAGTTACAGAGCCTGGCGGATTTCCTGCGCGCAAATCCCGCCGCGGCTGCCGACGAGATCGAGAAAACCATCTACGATCTTGGCCGCGCGAATTACGACAAGCCCGGCAAAATTTTTCCGCTGATGTATCGCGCGATCCTGGGCCAGGAGCGCGGCCCCCGCCTGGGCGCATTCATCCGCCTGGCCACTCCCACGCGAATAATCGAGCTCCTGGACGGCGCAATCACCCGCGCCCGTTCTTGATCTCTCCGCTCCGTGCCCCCGGATTGTCCCTTGTATATCGAGAACGCGCGCGCGACTCAGTGCTGTAGCAATTACTTCCGCTCTTCTGTGTTTCCTCTCACCCTGCTAGACAGATAACTCGGAACCTGCACACCAACCAGAACAGGCGAGCGAGTAATCACGATGGCAAGTGAACGGCAACGAAGTATCAAGCGGCGGCGCAAGCGCAAAGAGACCCGGCTCAAGGCCAAGATTCGCGAGTCGCGCAAGAAAAAGAAGAAGCGTTAGCGCGGCGCGCCTTATCGAGGCACTCGCGCCACGGCGACAGGCCGATGTACGCGCGGAATTGCAGCACAGGAGTTTTCACGATGGCATACGAGACCCTGCTCTATGAGACCGGCGGCGAGATTGCGACGATCACGCTCAATCGCCCCGCCCGGATGAACGCCTATACCACCGAAATGGGCTTCGAGATCGCCGACGCGATGCTGCGTGCGGACGCCGACCCCGCCGCGCGCGTGATCATCATGACCGGCGCCGGCAATCGCGCGTTCTGCGCGGGCGCGGACATGGCGATGTTCGCCTCCAATATCAAATCGCGCGAGGACACCAAGTCCGATGAAGACTCAGAGGGCGGCGGCGAACGCCGGCGCGGTGCGATCTCACTGCCGATGATCATGCGCGGGCTCAGCAAGCCAACTATCGCCGCGATCAACGGTTACGCGCTGGGAGTGGGATGCACGATCCCGCTGCTGTTCGACGTCCGAGTCGCGTCCGACAACGCCAAGATGGGCGTGATCTTTCCCCGCGTCGGCCTGATGAGCGAGCTCGGCTCGAGCTACCTGATGCCGCGGCTTATCGGACTTGCGCGCACCGCCGAGATGATGCTGACCGGACGCCAATACGGCGCCGAGCAGTGCCTCGCGATGGGCCTCGTCAGCCAGGTGTTCCCTGCGGCGGAGTTGATGCCCAAAGCGCGCGAGCTCGCCGGCGAGATGCTCGATTGCTCGCCGCTATCGCTCGCTATGACGCGCCGGGCGTTGTATCAGGGACTAGACGGCACGCTCGAAACTGCGATGCAGTTCGAAGGCTTCGCGCTCGAGAAATGTTACGTCTCCCCGGAGCATAAAGAATACGTGAGCGCGTTCATGGAAAAACGCAAACCCGACTTCCGCAAGATCAAGCATGGGTAGGCGCCGTGGAATGAGGGACGAGGGAGATGCTCGGGCCTGCCGCAGTCATGCGCCGACTCCTTGATCGTCATTTCGAGCCCCAGGCGAGAAATCCCGAGGCGTCCATGCTCCGGAGCCAACGCAACTTGTAGCGGTTGTCCGTCCGGGATTTCTCCCGGAGCCTGCCCTGAGCAACGCTGAAGGGGTCGAAATGACGGCCAAGTAGGCGCCGATGACGCGATGTTGTGCGCCCGGTCCACGTCTGTCGTTGCCGCTGGTGCAAGGGCGTTGGGGGAGCTTGATCTATTTGGGCCTCGGCGCTATATTCGCATTCATTACTTAGTTAGTCTGATAAATCATCAATTGCTGCGGACGGCTCCTTGGCGATCCGTTCGAGCCCCGAAAAATCGAAGGCAGGTGTAAGACAATGGCACTTCATATTGGTAGCGTAGCCCCGGATTTCACTCAGGAATCGACCGAGGGACCGATCAAATTCCACGACTGGATGGGCGGAAAATGGGCGGTTCTGTTCTCTCATCCCAAAGACTTCACCCCAGTGTGCACGACCGAGCTCGGGCGCGTCGCCAAGCTCAAGCCAGAGTTCGAAAAGCGCGGGGTCAAGGTGCTGGCGGTCAGCGTTGATGACGTCCCCTCGCACAA
>JBAPSR010000299.1:0-19828 GCA_049281755.1 Binataceae bacterium (SeqCode) | reverse complement strand
CGATGCATCGGTTACAGATCATCGAACGCGCGCTCTGAAACTGCTCGCGTTCGCAATGCTTGTCGCTTTAGGCAATGGCTCGCTCGCTTCTTACCCGCCCGGCGGAGGGCATTGGTCGTGGTTCCTGCAGTATCCGCTCGGGCTGCGCGCGCTGGGGCATCAGGTGTTCTGGCTCGAGCTTCTGAAAGCGAGCGGCGACCGCGAGCGTGATCTTGCGCTGATCCGCGATTTCTTTGGGCGAATCCGCACCTACGATCTTGAGGATTGCTGCGCGGTTCTGCTGCTCGAGAATCCTGACATTCAGGACCTCGAGCGCGCCGAAACGTTCGGGATGACGCGCCCAGAGATCTCGCGCCGGATCGCGGATGCCGATTTGCTATGGAGCCTTAGCTCCGCGATTCGGGAGCCGCTGTTGTCGCGCTTTCGCCGCCGCGTGCTGATCGACACCGACCCCGGCCATCTACAGGTCTCGGCGCTTAGCTGGGACCTCGGGATAAATCGCCACGACGCATTTTTGACCGTCGGCACGAAGATTCACGATTCCGATTGCGAGATCCCGACGCTCGGCGTGCGATGGCGCCCTTTCCTGCCGTTTGTCTATCTGCCGCTCTGGGAGCGCTCGCAGTCGCCGCCGGCTAGCGCGCCAATTACCTCGATCACGCAGTGGACCTGGGAGGAGCTGCCGTACGAGGGCCGGATGCTCAGCGCGTCTAAGCGCACCGCATATTTGCGATATGCGCAACTGCCGCGTCTGAGCGGGCGCGCATTCGAGCTGGCGGCGAATATTGGCGCCGACGATCCGGCGGGCGATCGCGCGGCGCTTAAAGCTGGCGGATGGACAATCGTCGAGGCGCACGCGGTCGCCGCCACGCCCGAAGATTATCGCGGCTATATCCGCCGCTCGCGCGCCGAGATTCTGTGCCCCAAGCCGATCTACCGGGAGCTGAGGACCGGATGGTTCAGCGATCGGAGCGCGTGCTACCTGGCCAGCGGGCGTCCGGTGATCGCGGAAGAGACCGGTTTCAGCGAGCGCGTTGCGACTGGGCGCGGGCTGGTTTCCTTTAGCGATATGGCGGGCGCGATCGAGGCGGTGCGCGAGATCGACGCCGACTACGCGGCGCATAGCGACGCGGCGCGGGCGCTTGCGTGCGAGTTCTTCGATTCCGCGAAATGCCTGTCCGCGATGCTCGACGCGTCGGCGTAAAACCGAGCAACCCAGACCCCCGTTTCTCCGTTTAGCGCGGTGTAATACAAATAGTAGTGCGAGATGCGGCGGCGGTCTGGTAGACCGGGATCGCCGATTCGCGGGATCGAGAAGGACTTCAGATGGCAAACGCTTCCCGCCTGACTGCTTGTGCATGCGCGATCCTCGCGCTCGTGCTGTGCGCTATCGGAGCGTCGGCGCGGTTTGCGCGGGCGCAGGACGATTGGCAGGTGATCGAGCGTCATCCCGATCAGAAGACGCCGGCGGCCGGATCCTCGCAGTCGCAGAGCGCCGCATCTGGCGCGGACGACGCGGTGATCGACGCGTGCGGAGAGGCGGCGCGTCCCGCGACCGAGCCGTACAAATCGATCGTGGCGCAGCTCAACGACATGAACGGCAGCAGCTACCCGGTCTATGAATCGGTGGCCGACGTATCGCCCCATGCGAACAGCAACGGATGCATCTTCTATAACCGCAAGTTCCTGTCGGCCCTGCTTGGCAACTGGATGAATATCACCACCGGGGACTCGCGCTCGCCGATGCTGTACGCGATTTTCGCGCACGAGGAAGGCCATCTCCAGCACGACGATTTCGCGCCGAGCAATCGATATGTCCCGCAGGAGAGCAAGGAGCTCGCGGCCGATCAGTTCGCCGGCTACACGATGGAGAGGCTCGGGATCCGACGGCTCGATCCCGACGAGATCACGAAGTATTACCAGCTCACCGGCGACGATTTTGTGGGCGCGCACGGCGGCCACGGCACCGGCGAGCAGCGCTCGACCGCGTTCCAGGACGGATGGCATCGCGCGGAGGTCGGGCTGCCAGAAGAAGGTTCGCGTCCTCCGGGCTTCGGCGATCCGTAACACAAAGCGGCTGTGTGCGATTGCAGGCGCGTGCGCCGCGCGTGATAATCGGACTTCAGACGTTTTGCGATGAGTTCAATACAAGCTGCAAATCCTGTTGCCGCAAGGGTGGCTGAGCGCGCGGCTGCGCCGCCCGCGATCGAGGCGAGCGCGCTCGGCTTCAACTACGGCAAGCGCGCCGCGCTGACCGACGTGTCGTTCTCGATCGCGCACGGTGAGATTTTCGGATTCCTCGGACCCAACGGCGGCGGCAAAACCACGCTGTTCAAGCTGCTCTCGACCCTGGTGCCGATTCAATCGGGACGCGCCGTGATGCTGGGGCATGACCTTGCCGACAACACGATCGCGGTGCGGCGCCGGCTCGGCGTCGTGTTCCAGCATCCGAGCCTCGACGGCAAGCTGACCGTCGCCGAGAATCTGGCGCATCATGGGCGCCTGTACGGAATCTGGGGGCGCAAGCTGCGCGAGGACGCCGCGGCGGCGCTCAGCAGGCTCGGCCTGGCGGCGCGCGCGAACGATCTGGTCGAGACGCTTTCGGGCGGTCTGCAGCGCCGCGTCGAACTCGCGAAGTCGCTGCTCCATAAGCCCGATCTGCTGCTTCTCGACGAGCCGAGCACCGGACTCGATCCGGCGGCGCGGCGCGAGTTTTCAAACTACCTCGGCCATCTGCGCGATCGTGACGGCGTGACCGTCGTGCTGACGACGCACTATCTCGAAGAGGCGGAGCGATGCGATCGAATCGCGATCCTCGACGGCGGACGGCTGGTCGCGATGGCGCCGCCCGGCGAACTCAAGGCGCGCGTCGGCGGCGACGTGGTGGTGATTCGCGGTGCGGCGCCCGAGGCATTGCAGCGCAAGCTGCTCCAGCGCCTCAAGCTCAAGAGCCAGATCGTCGACGGAACGGTGCGCATCGAGCGTCCGCGCGGACACGAGCTGGTGCGTGAAGTGGTCGAGGCGTTCGGCGACGAGATCGATTCCGTATCGTTCGGCAAGCCAACCCTCGAAGATGCGTTCGTGCATCTGACCGGGCATCAGTTTTTCGCGGAACCCACCCAGGACGAGGAAGCGTAGCGGCGCGATGGAAATTTTTCTGCAAGTGGGGACGCTATGGTGGCGCGAGATTTCGCGCTTTGTGCGCCAGAAGAGCCGCCTTACCGGCGGACTCTTGCAACCTCTCGTGTTCTGGCTGCTGCTCGGCGCGGGACTTAAGGCGTCATTCAAGCCGAGCGGGATGCCGGCGGGGATGAACTACGCGCAATATTTCTATCCCGGCGTAATCGTGATGGTGCTGCTGTTCACCGCGATCTTCGCCACGATCTCGACCGTTGAGGATCGGCACGAGGGCTTTCTGCAGGGTGTACTGGTCGCCCCGATCTCGCGGGTGACGGTGGTGCTTGGGCAGGCGTTAGGCGGGACGACGCTCGCGCTCATGCAGGGGGTCATCTTTTTGATCCTCGCGCCGTTTGCGGGAATCCATTTGAGTTTCGCGGCAGTATGCTTCGCGACCGCGATGATGGCGTTGATCGCGTTCACGCTCACTTGCATGGGACTTATCATCGCGTGGCGAATCGACTCGACGCAGGGCTTTCATGCGATCATGAATTTGATTCTGCTGCCGATCTGGATCCTTTCGGGAGCGTTCTTCCCGGCCGAGGGCGCGCCCGCGATCCTGGCCTGGACGATGCGCCTGAATCCGCTGACCTACGGGATGTCCGCGTTGCGGCAGGGACTGTACCTGGGCGAGCCGGGGATGATTTCGCGGCTGCCCGCGATAGATTTCTCGGTGGCGATAACGATCGTCTTTGCGCTGGTTGCGTTCGTCGTTGCGAGCCGCGTCGCGCTGCGCGCCTCGACAATCTAAAGCGGATCGAAGTACGGCTCGACGCGGCCCTCGAAGTGAAATTCGCGGGCGAGCGCGACCCAGCGAAGATCCTCGCGATGCAACTCGCGCGGCAGGTTGTCGAGCGCGAAGAATCGCGCGTCGAGCGCCTCGAGCGGACTCGGCCGCAGCTCTCCGCCTTCGACCGTGCAATAAAACAGCATCGAGTAGATCTGCCTGCGCGGTGAGCCAAACTTGCGGCTGTCGATAACCGCCATCAGGCGCTGAGGCCTGACGATGAGGCCGGTTTCTTCGCGCGCTTCCTTGACGACGTTTTCGCCGGGCGATAGTCCCACGTCGCAAAAGCCGCCCGGATACCACCACTTGCCGGTAGGGCGCTGCATCATCAGGAGTTCGCCACCCGCGTTGAACGCGATTGCACCGCATCCGACGCCGGGGGTGACGTAACCGTCGTAACCGTCGATCACTTCGTCACGCCATCGCTTGCGGATCGCCTCGGCGTCCAGGGCGCTGCCGCGCGCGATCGCCGCGCTCATTTGCGCGGTCTCGTGCAGCAGTTCCTCGTAGCGTTCGGAGTCGTAGCCGTCGGGTTTGAAGGCAAGCCCGGTGCGCGCGACCGCGGCCACGCGTTCGACAAATCGCGCGAGTTCGAGAAACAGCTCCGAGTCCGGCATCGATACTCCTATGGAGAGCGAAACTCGCGCGCCGGCGCCCTGCCGAACAAGTTGTGAAAAGCGCTCAGCACTTTGCCGATCGCGAGGATGACGCAGCCCAAAACTCCGAGCGCGACGATCAGCACGATCGCGCCCGCGATGATTCCGATTATCGCGGCGATCACGGACAGAACGATCGAATGGCTCATGCCATCACTATATCAGTGTGCCCGCGCGACGCCGCGAGTTTGTTTGCCGCCGCGCAGCGCAACTCAGCGGTGCGATGAATTGCACACCGACCAGGCGGCGTCGGCCAGCGCCGGTACGCGCTCGACCAGTCCGGCGAACAGGGGATCGTCGGCCTGCCCGCGCACGAAACGCGAATAGCTGCCCTCCATGATGATCGCGAGCTTGAAGATCGCAAATGCCTGGTAGAAGGCAAAGTCGCTCATCGTCCGCCCGGTTTTGCTTTCATAGCGCGCGATCATCTCGCGCCGCGGGAGCCATCCGTCCTCCGCCGCCATGCTCGAAACTATCCCGCTGCGCGAGTTCGCGTCACCTGGATCCGGCCAGTAGGTCAGCATCCAGCCAAAGTCCGCGAGCGGATCGCCGATCGTAGACATCTCCCAATCGAACACCGCGAGCACCTGGGCCTTGCGAGGATCCCACATCACGTTGTCCAGCTTGAAATCACCGTGAACGATCGTGGCCGGCGGCGCCGCGGGCAGCCGATCGCGCAGCCAGTCGCGGACTTTCTCCATCACCGGAAGCGGGCGCGTATATGGCAACGTGCGCTCGAGCTGATCGACCCAGCGCTTTAGCTGGCGTTCGAGATATCCGTCTGGACGTCCAAAGCCCTCGAGACCCGCTTTACGCCAGTCGACCGACTGAAGCGCAATCAGCAGATCGACCATCCCCTCGCTGACCTTGCGGCGTAATTCAGGAGTGTTGGCGAAATGCTTTCCGTCGGCGCGAATCACCTCTCCGCGCATGTACTCCATCAGATAGAACGGCGCGCCGATGTAGGAAGCGTCGTCGCATCCGGCATACACGCGCGGCACCGGCACGACGGTATTCTGCAGGGCGTTGAGCACGCGATACTCGCGCATCACATCGTGCGCGGTGGGCAGCAAGGGGCCGCGCGGAGGGCGCCGAAGAGCCCACGAGTTGCCGGCGAAGTGGACCAGATGGACCTCGTTGGAATGTCCGAACGAGATATTTTCGCATTTCAGGCCGGCGGGATCGCCAAGTCTGCGGTCGATAATGAAGCGGGCGAGACCGTCCAGATCAACGGTCGCATTCGGTCCGGTTTTTTCAGTCGCGGCTTCGCCGGGGTGACTTGGACGGTCGTTGTTCATGACCGCTATTTTCTTTCCGGTTTAGGGCGGCCCGTCAAGCGCGGCCAAAGAGAAGATCTCGCGCATGCCAGGCCTCGCGCCAGCGCACGCGCGCATCGGCACGAGGCCTCAAGCTTCCGCTTCCCCTCCCGGGCGCCTCAGAAACGCCGGGCTCCATAGCGGACCGCGCGGGAGCGAGCGCCGCGCGAAGATTTTCCGGTGACGAATATCGCCGCTCCGAAACACAGTGCCATCAGCGCGGCGAAAGCTCCGATTCCGGCGAGCATCGGCAGATTGGAATTCAAAGCCATCGCAGGAGCGTCGGAGGAGGATGGCATCAGAGAATCGACGGCCGCGGCGAGCGCACGCTCCGTCCTCGCCGCCTGATCGATCAGATTCTCCATACTCGAGCGCATGTCCGGCGTCGACGCGGCGTCGAAGACGACTCGCATCCGGGCGACAGCGCCCTGCCATGCGCGGGCGAAAAATCCCTCGACATCTAAATCGCCGCCGCGCGCGATTGGAGAATCGGGGGCGGTTCCCGACCGTCTGACGACGCCGCGCGCAGCGTGCATCGGCGCCGGACCAAAAGCCTGGATCGCGGTTCCTTCGAGGATTGGAGTGCCGCGGATTGAAAGCAAGCCGCGGTCTGCGAACAGCATGATCGCAAAGGCAACCCCGAACAGTAGAAGAGCCACCTCGCGTAGCCGGCGGGTCGCGACGTTTCCGCGAGCGGCGCGAGGAGCACCCTTAACCCGTGAATCGAATTCGCGCTGCGTCATAGTATTAGCCGTTGGACGCGTTTGGATGCGGTAACTCTACTATCGGTAGCAAAATATGTCAAACCGGGGAGCTAGAGGCCACGGGGCCCTTGACCGAACTTAAGGCTGCTCCGGCACTGATGGCGCGCGAAGGCGTACGTGTGCGAAACACCCATCTTGCGCCGTCGGAGCACGCGCCTATACAAAAGACAGCGATGGACGCTGCGGCAGATGGGGAGGGTGCGGAAGACACGGCGGCGAGCCGCGGGAAGATAGCAGCGCTGGTCGCTCTCGCGCGGCCGTATCAATGGATCAAGAACGGCCTGGTGCTCGCGGCGCTGGTGTTCAGCCAGCGGCTGTTCGATTTTCGATACGCCGCAATGGCCGTCGCGGCGACGGTCGGATTCTGCGCACTCTCGAGTATCGCGTACATCATCAACGATATCGCCGACCGCGAAGCCGACCGGCTGAACCCGGAGAAGCGCGCGCGCCCGCTGGCGTGCGGCGAGCTGCAGGTCCGCGATGCCGTGGAATTCGCGATCGTGCTCGGATGTATTGCGGCGGTTATCGCGCTGTCGCTCGGACGCGCCTTTACGGGCGTAGCGATTTTGTATCTTGCGCTGCAGTTCGCGTACTCGCTGTGGGCCAAGCGCGAGGTGGTGATCGACGTAATCGCGGTGGCGATCGGATTCGTGCTTCGGGCATTCGCGGGCGGCGCTGCGATTGGGGTTTACGTGTCGCCGTGGCTCGCGTTCATCACCTTCGTCCTGGCGCTGCTTTTGGTGCTGGGGCGTCGGCGCCACGAGCTGATCGCGCTGGGCGACGGCGCGACGGCGCATCGCAGCGCGCTCGCGCAATACAGCGTGCGGCTGGTCGATCAGATGATCTCGATCGTCGCGGGTGCGACCCTGGTCAGCTACATGATTTACACCGCCTCGGCCGAGGTCGAGACGAAGCTGGGCACGAGCCATCTCTATCTGACGGTTCCGTTCGTCGCGTTCGGAATACTGCGTTACCTGTATCTGATCGACGAACGCAACGAAGGCGGCGACCCGGCGCGGCTGCTGATCGGCGACAAACCGCTGCTGGTGTGCGTGATCCTGTGGATCGCGGCGGATCTGGTGCTGCTCTATTTCTAAGCGCGCGCTTCGGGGAACAGTGCCCTTCGTCCGGTCTTCTCAAGAAAGTACGGATAGACTTCGCCGACCAGGTACACGGAACCCGTCACAAGCACGACTTTAGGCGACCCGGTTTCGCGCACTACTCGCTCGATCGCGCCCAGCGGATCGGACTCGACCCGCGTGGGTGCGTGGCGGGCGAAATGCGGCAGCAGAGTCTCAGGCTCGATCGGGTTCTTCCAGCGCGCTCGCGTCAGCGTGACATCGCTGACCCGCGGCGCAAGCATCGCGGCCATCCGCTCCCATTGCTTGCTGGCAAGGCATCCGAAGACGAGCCGCGGGCGGACCTGCGGGCCCAGCTCGACGCTGATCGTTTCCAGAAGCGCGGAGATCGCAAGCTCGTTATGTGCGCAGTCGAGAATCACCATCGGTTCGCGCTGCACGATATCGAATCGCCCGGGCCACTGGACCTCGCGCAGGCCGCGGCGAATCGCGCCTTCGCCGATCGCGATTCCCAGCGCGCCGAGCGCCTCGATCGTGGCCAGCGCGATCGCGGCGTTCTCGTGCTGGAATGGGCCGGCCAGGCCAAGCTCTACGTCCTTGAGTTCAAGCGCCATCCCGGCGTAGTCGAGGCGATGCGCTGGCGCGTGGGAACGGTACGAGAAGTCGCGATCGATCATGCGCACTGCGCTCCCGCGCTGTGCCGCAATCGAACCCAAGGTGGCGCGCGCTTCGTGGTCGCGCGCGCCGATTACAACCGGGACCTCCGGCTTGATAATTCCGCCCTTTTCGGCCGCGATCGCGGGAATCGTGTAGCCGAGATATTCCATGTGATCGAAGCCAATCGGCGTGATCACGCTCAGGATCGGCGTCACGACGTTGGTCGAGTCGAGCCGTCCGCCAAGTCCGGTTTCAATCACAGCGAGATCGACCCGCTCCTCGGCGAAATATAGGAACATCATGGCGACGGTGAACTCGAAGAAGGTCAGCGCAAGGCCTGCCCGCTCGTAGATCGCGCGCAGGCTGTCGATGTAGCCGAGCAGCCGCGCGGGCGGCATTTCGCCGCCGTCAATTCGGGTTCGTTCGGACAGATTGACCAGGTGCGGCTTGGTGTAGAGACCGGTGCGAATTCCGGCCGCGCGCAGGACCGCGTCAACCATCGCGGCGACGGAGCCTTTGCCCTTGGTGCCGGCGATATGGATCGCGCGGATTCGCCGGTGCGGATCGCCGATCAACGCGAGCGCCGCTTCCATCCGCTCGAGCTTGTAGATCTCGCCGCGCGACTGGAGCGAATAAAGCCAGTCGATAGTTTTGCTGAGCCGTTCTTCCATCGCTGGACTGATTTTACAGCGCGAGCATGACTCTAGGAAGAATCGCCGCGTTCACGGCGCCTGGTTGCTGAATACGATTGTGCCGGCCGCGGCGAACATCCCACCAACGCCGTGCGCGATCGAGATCTTCACGCCCGGCACTTGAGCGGGCGCAACTCCGCGCAACTGGCGGATGCTCTCCTGCATCGCGTACATCCCGTACATCCCGGAGTGCATGTAGCTGAGTCCGCCGCCGTTGGTGTTGAGCGGAAGGACACCGCCCGGCGCGGTGTTGCGCTCCTGAATGAATGCGCCGGCCTCGCCGGGCCTGCAAAAGCCGAGATCTTCGAGGCCGTAGAGTGGCAGATGCGCGAATGCGTCGTAGATCATCAGATGATCGACGTCCTTGTGCGCGATTCCCGCTTCATCGAATGCCTTCTTTCCGGAGACCCGAAACGCCTTCGAGGTCGTGAAGTCTTCCATCTGCGAGATCATCGGCGTCTCGACGCTTTCGCCCGTGCCAAGAACGTAAATCGGCTTGCGGGGGAAGTCTTTGGCGCGCTCCGCAGAAGTCAGGACGAGCGCGCCGCCGCCGTCAGTGACGAGGCAGCACATCAGCAGGCGAAAGGGATAGGCGATCATCCGCGAATTGAGCACATCGGCAACGGTGATCGGATCGCGATATGACGCGCGCGGATTCTTCCCGGCCCATTCGCGCTGAATGACCGCGACCATCGCGAGTTGCTCTTCGCTGACGCCGTAAGTTTTCATATAGCGCAGCACAGGAATCGTGAAGACGGTGGGCGGTCCCATCGTACCGAACGGCGCTTCGAATTGTCCTGAAAGGCTCGCCGGCGAACCGCCCCTTCTGCCGGTTCCGATATGCGAGTGTCCGCTTTCGCCGTGCGTGATCAGCACCGTCGAGCACAGGCCCTCGTTGATCGCGGCGGCGGCGTGCCGCACGTGAATCATGAACGAGCATCCTCCGACCGTGGTCCCATCCACCCAGGTCGGGGTGATTCCGAGATAGTGCGCGATCGCGGTGGGCGACTCGCCCGCAGTCGCGACACCGTCGATGTCCGTCGGCTTCAAGCCGGCGTCGGCAAGCGTGTTGAGCGCGGCATCGGCGTGCAGTTGGATTTGCGAAAGATTCGGGATGAGACCCATTTCGGTCGTCTCGGCGGCTCCGACCACGGCTACGGATTTGCGCTTCATGTCAGGCTCCCACAGGTTTGAACAGCGCCAGCGTGATCTCCCCGGTCTGCTTCTCGAACACCGCTTCGAGCGGCATGTCGAGCACGAGCGCCGCGGGCGTCTGCGCGCATCCGACGATATTGGTCATCATGCGGGGACCTTCCGCCAGCTCGACCACCGCGATCGCATACGGCGGCGTGAAGCCCGGCGCTGGGCGCTGATTGATCACGTAGCTATAGAGTTTCGCGCGGCCGCTCGCCTTGAAGATCGAAACCTTGCGCGAGGCGCACTTCGGACAGAACGGGCGCGGAGGAAAATAGACATGACGACAGTCGTCGCAGCGTTGCAGGCGCAGCTCGCCGATACGGGTGCCCTCCCAGAAATGCAGGGTTTCGGGCGTAGGATAAGGCAACGATCTTTTGAATTCAGGCAAGGTACGACTCCTCCAATCATCTTCCCGGATCTTCCATTCCCGGATATTCCAGCGCGTAGCCGCCCGCTTCGTTAGGCGATTCGTTCATCGCCGCGTGCCGTTCGAGCTTTACTTCGTTCCGCTCCTGACTGCTTTCGGGCGCGTGAGGATCGCGAGCAGACGCGCGAGCGTGAAGCGCATCTGATGGCGCACGACGATCGCGTCGAGCATTCCGTGCGCGATAAGAAATTCCGAGCGTTGAAAATTCTCCGGCAGCTCCTGGTTCGAGGTCTGCCGGGTCACCCGGCGGCCGGCAAAGCCGATGAGCGCGTCCGGCTCTGCGAGGTTCAGATCACCAAGCATCGCAAAAGACGCCGCGACGCCTCCCGTAGTCGGATCGCAGAGCACCGACAGGTATGGCAGCCGCGCGTCGCGCAGCCGCGCGATCGCCGTCGAGACCTTCGCCATCTGCATCAGTGACAGCGCGCCTTCCTGCATCCGTGCGCCGCCCGAAGAGCAAAACACGATCACCGGCAGCCCGCGACGGGTCGCGAGGTTGAAAATCCGCGCGAGCTTCTCGCCCACTACCACGCCCATGCTGCCGCCCATGAATTCGAAGTCCATAACGCCGATCGCGACCGGGCGATCCTCGATCTTCCCGACGCCAACCACGATCGCGTCGTTGCGTCCACTCGTCTCGCGTGCCTGGCGCATCCGTTTCGGATACGGCTTGGAATCGACGAACCCAAGCGGGTCACCGACCGCCAGGTCGGCGAACATCTCGTGCCAGCTTCCGCGATCGACCGTGATCGACAGGCGCTGGCTGACAGTGAGGCGGAAATGATGCCCGCACTTGGGACAGACGTTCAGGTTGCGCTCGACTTCCTTGCGAAACGAGATCTCTTTGCAAGTCGGGCACTTGCTCCAGATGTCGTCGCTCGGGGTCTGCGCCGGCGCGGCGGCGGGAGTCGGCGATTGCGATTCGACGGTGGGTTCGATTTCTTCGCGAGCCATAGGCCCTACTCTACTTCGATGTGCCGGTGTTTGCCGAGACGCCGCGTGCGCCGCGCATCGCATTTTTCATCGCGCCGACCAAATCGCCGATCGCGCTGATCATTCCGTTTTGTCCGTGCTGTTCGGCCAGCATCGAGATCGCGCTCCCGACCACCACCGCGTCGGCGAACCAAGCCACGCGCGCGGCCTGCTCAGGCGTCGAAATGCCGAAGCCCACTCCGATGGGCAAATCGGTGACCTGGCGCAATGCGCTTATGTGCTCGCCCAAGTCGTCGGGCAGATGGGCGCGCGCGCCGGTCACGCCGGTTACCGATACATAATAGAGAAAGCCGCTGGCGCGCGCGGCGATCTTGCGATTGCGCTCGATCGGCGTAGTCGGAGCGAGCAAATAGATAAGGTCGAGGCCGCTTGCGCGCGCGGGTTTCGCGAGCGGTGCGCTTTCCTCGGGCGGAAGATCTACCGCCAGAATCCCGTCCACTCCCGCGCTGGCCGAATCGCGTGCGATCTGCTCGCATCCGTAGTGCATGTATGGATTGTAGTAGCCGAACAGGATGATCGGGATTTCGGTTTCTTTGCGCAGCTCCGAAACCATCGCGAGTATCGCCGCGAGCGAAGCCCCGGTCTTGAGTCCGCGGGCGATCGCGCGCTGATTGGCGGGGCCGTCGGCCATCGGATCGGAAAACGGCACCCCGAGCTCGATCAAGTCGGCGCCGCGGCGTTCAAGCTCGAGCACCAGGCGCCGCGTGGTTTCCATGTCGGGATCGCCGGCTACAATAAACGGAATCAGCGCTACCTCGCCGCGGGCGCGAAGCTCGCGGAACTTGCGCGCGATTCTTTTCGGATGACGCGGCATCATGCGCCCTCCCTGAGCGACACGCCGAGAGCGCGCGCGACCGTGTTCATGTCTTTGTCGCCGCGCCCGGACAGGTTGACGATTATCACTTGCTCCTTGGGCAGCGTCGGAGCGAGCTTGGCGGTGTAGGCCACAGCGTGCGAGCTTTCAAGCGCCGGAATAATTCCCTCAGTCTCTGACAAGAGCCGAAACGCTTCGAGCGCCTCGGCGTCGGTGACCGCGGCGTATTCCGCACGGCCGATCTCCTTCAGATGCGCCAGCTCGGGGCCGACGCCCGGGTAATCGAGTCCCGCCGCGATCGAATGCGTATCACGAATCTGGCCGAGCTCGTCCTGCAACAGCAGCGTGCGATTTCCATGCAGGACACCGGGTGTTCCGCTCGTGAGCGTCGCGGCGTGGCTGGGACCGTTTAAGCCAAGCCCGCCAGCCTCGACGAAGATCATCCGCACGTTCTTGTCCTTGATAAACGGATGCATCAGCCCGATCGCATTCGAGCCGCCGTTGACGCAGGCGATCAGAATATCGGGCAGACGGCCCTCGTGCTTGACGATCTGCTTGCGCGCCTCGCGGCCGATCACGGTCTGGAAGTCGCGCACGATCATCGGGTACGGATGCGGTCCCGCGGCGGAGCCGATCAGGTAGTAAGTATCGCGCACAGTCGCGGTCCAATCGCGCAGCGCCTCGCTCATCGCGTCTTTCAGGCTTTTGGTGCCGGATTCAACCGCGTGGACTTTCGCGCCCAGGAGCTTCATGCGAAACACGTTGAGCGCCTGCCGCTCGACATCGACCGAGCCCATGAAGACCTCGCACGAGCGCCGGAAGAGCGCCGCAAAGGTAGCAGTCGCGACGCCGTGCTGGCCGGCTCCGGTCTCGGCGCTGATCCGCTCCTTCTTCATCCGCACGGCAAGGAGCGCCTGCCCCAGGGCGTTGTTGGCCTTGTGTGCGCCGGTGTGGCACAGGTCTTCGCGTTTGAGATAAATCTTCGCCCCGCCGAGTTTCGCGGTCAGGTTCGCGCAGAAAAACAGCGGCGTCGGCCGGCCGACGTACTCGCGCGAGTATTTTTCAAGTTCCACGTGAAACTTTGGATCTCGGCGCGCCTCTTTGTAGGCCTGTTCGAGCTCGAACAGCGCAGGCATCAGGGTTTCGGCGACAAACTTTCCGCCGAATTCGCCGAAGTGACCGTGAGTATCAGGCAATGCGGGCATTTGCGATGAAGCTCCTCAGTTTAGAGTGATCTTTTTCGCCCGGCGCCGATTCGACGCCGCTGGCGCAATCGAGTGCGAACGGTAACAGCGCTGCCGCCGAACGCGCGTTCTCCGGGTCCAGCCCTCCCGAGAGAATCACTCGCGACAAATCGAGTCCGCCAAGTTCTTCCAATGAGCGCGCGATCCCGGTGCCGCCGTAGAGCGATGGATGAAACGAGTCGAGCAGTGCAAAGTCTGCTCGGACTCGCGCGAGAGCCGCAGCCGCGTCGCCGGCGCGCAGTCGCAGAGCGCGAATGACCGGAATGCTCCATCCAGAAAGCGCGGCGTCGTCTTCGTCGCCGTGAAACTGGAGCATGTCGAGCGCGAGTGCGGCGCGGCGCTCTTCGATAAACTCGCGAGCGGCATTGACGAAGACGCCGACCAGGGCGGCGCGGCGGCCGATCGCCGCGCGAATCGCGAGCGCGCGCTCCAGATCGATCGAGCGCGGACTCGGCGCATAGAAATTGATCCCGATCATGTCGGCACCCGCCGCAATCGCGGCGGTCGCGTCCTCGACGCGCGTGACTCCGCAGATTTTTATCCGCACTTTCATCACGGCTCGCTCCGATGGCTGAGCGAGTGCGTGAGCGTTTTGAGCCGGTCTCGCGGCGAGCCGCCGTGCAACAGATTTTCACCGATCAGAAAGGCTCGCGCGCCTGCGGCGTCCAGGCGGCGAATATCGGCCGGGCTATCGATGCCGCTTTCCGAAACTATCAGCGCGACGCCGCGATAGTCGGTTAGCAGCCGCTCGGTGACGGCGATATCGGTCACGAAGCTGTGCAGATCGCGATTGTTGATTCCGATAAGTCCGGCGCCGATCCGCCCGGCCAGATCCAGCTCGCGCGCGTCGTGAACCTCGACCAATGCGGCAAGACTTAGTGAAGCCGCAAGCGCGTGAAGCTCACGCAGTTCCGGCTCGGGCAGCATCGCGGCGATCAACAGGAGACAGTCAGCGCCGGCAGCGCGCGCCTCGTACACCTGGTACGGATCGAAAATGAAGTCTTTGCGAAGAATCGGCAGATCGACGGCGGCGCGAGCCGCGCGCAGATCGAGGATCGAGCCCTTGAAATGAACGTCGGTCAAAACCGACAGGCAAGCCGCACCGCCGGCCGCGTATTCGCGCGCGACCGCCGCGGGATCGAGGTCAGGCAAAATATCGCCCTTGCTCGGCGAGGCTCGTTTGATTTCGGCGATGATCGCGGGATGCTTCGCGCGCAATGCTGCCGTGAAATTTCGCGGCGCAGGCGCACTCTTGGCGGCGGCGCGCACGGTCTCGAGCGGCACGCGCGCGCGAACCGCCGCGACTTCTTCGCGCTTGGCCGCAAATATTTTGTCGAGTATCGAGCTCATTGCGGATGCGTCCCTGGTTCGCCGCGGCTTGCGCGGACCAGATTGTCGATTGTAGCGAGTGCGCGGCGCGAACCCATCACCTCGCGCGCGATGCGAACACCCTCTGCGATCGACTCCGCTCTGCCGGCGACGTGAATTGCCGCACCCGCGTTGAGCGCAATTACATCGCTCGCTGGACCGTCGTTGCCCGACAGGGCGAGGCGCAACATCTGCGCTGAGGCTGCGGCGCCCGCGGCGCCGATAGAATTCACGCCGGCGCGCGAGATAGCAAAATCCTCAGGTGCGATTTCGTACTCGCGAATGCCGTGGTCCGCGCGAACCTCGGCAACCATCGTCGGCGCGCAAAGTGATATCTCGTCCAGGCCGTCGCGGCCCGACACCACGATCGCGTGGACCGCGCCTAGCGCCGCGATCGCCTCCGCCATCGGACGAAGCAGTTTGCTATCCCCCACTCCAATCAGCGTCCGGGTCGGCCGCGCAGGGTTGCTGAGCGGTCCGAGCAGATTGAAAATCGTGCGCGTCGCGAGTGTGCGGCGCAGTGACGCCAGCCGCGCCATCACCGGATGATACGCAGGCGCAAGGATAAAGCAGATTCCAGCCTCGCGGACGCATCGGGCGAGCACTTCGGGACCCGGATCGATATTCGCACCCAGATGTTCGAGCACGTCGGCGGCGCCTACCGTGCCTGTGATTGCACGATTACCGTGCTTGGCTACCGCAACCCCTGCCGCGGCCGCGACGATCGCCGCACCGGTCGAGATATTAAACGTCCCGGCGCCGTCGCCGCCCGTTCCTACTACGTCGATCAAATTGTCGCCGAGCTCGAGCGCGCGCGCCCGCGAGCGCATCGCACGCGCCGCTCCGATCAGTTCGCCCGCGGATTCGCCCTTGAGTTTGAGCGCGATCAGAAAAGCGGCGACGAGCGCTTCCGGCGCGGCGTCGCCGCCATCCAGGATCTCGGCAAACGCACCCTCGGCATCGGCGGCATCGAGCGAGCGGCCAGCGACAACGGCGTGGAAGGCGTGGCGCAGATCGCTCGTTTTCATCGATGAAGCCCGTCCAGAAAATTCGCGAGCAGATGTTTTCCCTCGGGCGTGCCGATCGACTCGGGATGAAACTGCACGCCTTCGACGCGCAGAGTCTTGTGCCTCAGTCCCATCAGTTCGTTTTCGGCGGTCCGCGCGCTGACCTCGAGGCAGTCGGGCAGCGAATCGCTTTCGACGATCAGCGAATGATAGCGCATCGCATCGAAACTCTGCGGAAGCCCGGCGAAGATCGTGCCGCCGTCATGGATAACCGGCGAGGTTTTGCCGTGCATCAGGCGCCCCGCGCGAACCACCTTGCCGCCGAACGCGTCGCCGATGCATTGCATGCCCAGGCAGACGCCGAGGATCGGCAATTCCCCGCTCAGCTCGCGCAGGATCGCGAGCGACACGCCAGCCTCTTTCGGAGTGCACGGCCCCGGCGAGATAACGACCGCGTCAGGACGCATCGCACGCGCGGCCGGCACGTCGATCGCGTCGTTACGCTTGACCGTCACGCCGGCGCCCAATTCGCCAAGATACTGAACCAGGTTGTAGGTAAACGAATCGTAGTTATCGATCATCAGCAGATTGATTTTATTATCCGGCATCGGCGTTTACCTCGCGCCCGCGGCGGTCTCGAACTCGCGCGCGGCTTGCAGCGCACGGACCATCGCGCGCGCCTTGTTGACTGATTCCTCGAACTCCGCGGCGGGATCGGAATCCGCGACCACGCCGCCGCCGGCCTGAATATAGACGCGGTTATTTTTGATCAGCAGCGTGCGCAGCGCGATCGCGGTGTCGGTATTGCCGGTGTAGCTGAAATATCCGACCGCGCCGGCATAGACGCCGCGCCGGGTGTTCTCGAGCTCGTCGATTATCTGCATCGCGCGGATCTTTGGCGCTCCCGACACCGTGCCCTGCGGAAAGGTCGCGCGGAACGCGTCAAACGCGTCGCACTCCTCGCGCAGCTTTCCGATCACGTTGGATACGATGTGCATCACGCTGTAGTAGCGCTCAACGATCATGTACTCGGTAACCTTGACCGAACCGATCTCAGAAACCCGGCCGACATCGTTGCGCCCGAGGTCCACCAGCATCACATGCTCGGCGCGCTCCTTCGGATCGGCAAGCAGCTCGGTTTCCATCGCGCGATCCTCCTCATCGGTTTTTCCGCGTGGACGGGTGCCCGCAATCGGGCGCAGCGTAACCTCGCGCCCCTCGACCCGCACCATCACCTCTGGCGACGCTCCGACCAGCGTATGGTCGCCGAGGCGGAGGTAAAACATGTAGGGCGACGGATTGATCGCGCGCAGGCTGCGGTAGATGTTGAACGGATGCGCGGTCAGCGGAGCCTCGAAACGCTGCGAGGGAACCACCTGAATTATATCGCCCGCCACGATGTACTCCTTCGCAGCGGAGACCGTCGCCATGTATGCCTCGCGTGTTAGATTCGAGGTGATCGTCGCGTCGTTGGCCGCGACCGATGCGGCGCCTTCAAGCCTGGGGGGGACCACTGGCGCCTTAAGGCGCGCGATAATTTCATCGATCTTTACCTGCGCGCTCTGGTACGCCGCGCGGACCGACGGGAATTCATCCACCGGGACATTCGCGATGATGCGCAGGGTCTGCCGCACATTGTCGAACATCAGCATCGTATCGGTGAACATCATGTAAAGATCAGGCACGCCCAGGTCGTCGTTGGCGGTTTCGGGAATTCGTTCGAAGCAGCGCACGATGTCGTAAGCCAGAAACCCGACCGCTCCGCCGAAGAAGCGCGGATTTCCGGGCAGCTCGGGCGCGCGAAAGCGGGCGACCTCGTGGCGCAATTCGTCGAATGAGTTAGTAATCGAGCGCACCTCGACACCACGGCCGGGCCGAATGATATCCATGCGCCCCGCGCGAGCCCGAATGACCATCGCGGGTTCCGAGCCGAGAAAAGTATATCGGCCCCACTTCTCTCCGCCGCGAACGCTTTCGAGCAGGAACGAGTAGTCGCCGCGCGCGACCTTGAGAAAGGCCGAGACGGGGGTCTCGAGATCCGCGGCAACCTCGCGCGCCACGGGAATCAGGTTGTAGCCCTGCAGTTTCAGCTCTTCAAATTCGCGCTCAGTCGGTTGAAGCATCATGCCTCTCCTGCGCCGCGTTCGGGTCTTTTCCCCGGCCGGCAAACAAAGAAAAAGGGCCGCCGGGTTTTCGCCCGCGGCCCTTTTAAGAATCTGGTTTTGTTCGATCCGCTACAAAACCGGCGCGCAGGCGAGTGCGACAACGTGCCAACGCCAGTTCGCCCAAGCCTTGCCGATAGTGGAGCGGTTCATTACCAACTGAGTATCCACGCGCCGCGCCCACATGTCAATCCGCGCATGCGGACGCGGCTGCTCCCAGACGCTTCATCTTCGCTGGTGCACCTCCTCATGGGGCTCAATCGCGGCGCAGGGCGCGACGGCATGCGCTTCCCATATTTCGCGATAGGCGCCTACAACCTCGGCCGGCAGATTCGGGATCGCGCGGGCAACGAACTCGAGCTGCAACATATTGAGGCAGTTTCTCGCGCATCTTGGACCCAGGTAGCGGGCACCGAGCTGAATCATCTCGATCATCTTCGGCAACCTCGGTGCTTCCCCTTCGTCGAAGTTCAACTCGCCCGATGCGCGCTCTTCGTCCGCGTCCTGATAGTATAGAGCAGGTCCATAGATCAGGTTCCACACCTCCGCGCGATTGAAGTCGATCTCAACCTCGGCCGCGAAGAGCAACTCCTGCACCGTTTTGTTGGTGGTCCAATACACTTGCGGCTGCAGATGGCGGATCTGCGCGGCGAGGCGCGCATCCACCAAGCTGGTCGCAACTTGGTAGTACTCTTCGACCAGGATTCGCCTGGTTTCGTAATCGAGCGACCGCTGCACCAGACCGCCGTACAGCATCCGGTGTAGGCTCTTGTACACTGCGGCCGGATAGCGAACGCGGTTCGCCATCGCGAATCCAACCTGCCCGACCGGCCCCATATTGGCTAGCGCGCGCCGAATATCGCCCCGATCGTTGAGCAACTGACGGGGGTCACGCACCCTTTCCGGACTATCGAAGAAATCGTCAATCCAATGCGACGCATAGGTCAGAAAGGACTTGGTCTGTATTTCCTCCCATCGGCCCGCCGACACGATTGCGAGGATGAAAGCATGAACCTCGACTTCGTCGTATCGATGAACCGTGCTGGTCGCCAATCCGAACTGATCGAGAAGCCCGGTATCGGCGAGCAGGTCGACGAATTCGGCGTGTCCGGCTTTCACCGCGGCCAGCAGTTCGCGCCAATTCGGTACGGTTCGGTACAAGTTTTCGAAGGGCGAACCGGGCGGGACTAATTCTGCAGAGCTGTTGATCATTCTCATGGCTAATCTCCTGCTTCACAAATTCAACGCTGCGCGCCGTTGGGCGACGCCGCTCCGTTACCATTCTCGCGATCAAGTGGGGGCGCAGCCGCGATGGCGGCGCCTTCCTCCAGTCGGGGCACCTGGATCTCGCGCGGCGATTTCGATGCAGGTGCAGGCAAAGGCCGATCGAATCGCAGCACCTGCCGACCCTCGCGATTTTTGAACAGGAACTCGAATCCCGAACGGATGTAGTCTTCGAGCTTCTCTCCCTGGAGGATCATCGGCTGC
>JBAPSR010000298.1:0-7359 GCA_049281755.1 Binataceae bacterium (SeqCode) | reverse complement strand
TCGGAGGACCGTCGGCGGAATAGCGGCGCAGCGCATTGACTACTTCCGAGACATTGCTCGCGAGGCTTGCGCCGACGATCGCGAACGGCGCGACGATCACGATCGCGAGCAGCAGCACCATCAGGATTGACGACAGCGCCGCGCGTCCATGCGTCGCCGCCTCGAGCCGCTTGTACAGCGGCCAGGTCGATACGCAAAGAATAACCGACCACACGATCGCCGACAGAAACGGCAGCAGGATTACAATGCAAGCGAGGATCAGCAGGCCGACCGCGGCCAGCGCGATCCACATCTCGATATTGCGCCCGGTTTTCAGTTCGCTGGTCATTGCTGTGCGAGGGCAGCATCGGCGGCGGCGACCGCTTTAATGAACGCCCTGAGTTTCGCTGAGTCTAGCTTGCCGTCATCCGTCCGGACACCCGAGCAAACATCGACGCCGTAAGGGCGTACCGTGCCGATCGCTTCGGCGACATTGTCAGGCGTCAGACCGCCGGCCAGAAACACCGGACGCGGACTTGCCGCGACGAAAGCGGCGCTGACCTTCCAATCGTGGGTCTGTCCCGTTCCACCGAGAATCGGCACCGCCGCTCGCGGCCGGCCGGAGTCGAGCAGGAATGCGTGAACGTGAGATGCATATACACCGATGAGATCGAGCGCCGCCGCACCTTCGACGTGGATCACCTGGACGCGCCGCGTCGTCGGCAGCAGCTCTGCCAGCCGCGCCGCTTCTTCAGCCGCAATCGGAGAAACGACCTGCACCGTCGATACTCCCGTGCGCGCGACGTGCGCGGCGATCGCGTCGGCGGTGCGCTCCGAGGTGAGCAGGAACGCCGCGATCGGCGGCGGCACGACGGCCGCGATCGCAGCGATCGTCGCGTCGTCGATCACTCCCGGTCCCGAGGGCATCGCGCCGACCAGGCCGAGCGCGTCGGCACCGTGCTCGATCGCCAGCTCGGCGTCCTCGATCGACCTGATGCAGCAGATCTTAACGCGCGTCCGCATCCGGTCCACCTACCAGAGGCTCAAGCGTCAACGCAAAGACCGGCTTCACGCAACACGAATCGCACCCGCTCTTCGACCGTAGCCCGCGGAATCGCCACGAGCTCGTAGCCATACGCGGTGTATGTTTCGACGGCCGCGCGGTAGCCGCGCTCGGCATCTGCGAGGGTCTGCTTGCGTTCGCTGTCCTGCGTATAGATCTCCGGCCATAGCGGCGCGAGAAAGACGCGGCGGTTGTAACGAAACGTCTCGACCGCTTTCTCGATATGCGCCGGCACCGGCAGTCCGACGAGCCCCAGATATCCCGCGAGTTCAGGGATTGCTCGATCGAAGAAGACCGGACCGGCCTCCTCGCAAGCAAGACGGTACGAGCGCATCTCCCACGCGAGCATCATCTCGGCGAACATCGCGGGGTCGCACCATGGCAGCGCGCGGCCGCCGATCGCAACTTGATCCTGGATGATCGCTCGGGCCGCTTCGACTGATCGCGCATAACCGATCCGCGCCAGCGCATCGATAAGCGTAGTCTTTCCCGCGCCCGGTCCACCGGTCACAACAAAAAAACGATCAGAATTTTTAGTCGTCAAAATATCACCTCGTGAATCGACAAAGGCGCGACACGCGCCGTCGTCAAAATCGTAAACGCCAACTCTAAGCGGGTGAACGAAGAGAAGATCGCGACGTGATGCGGGAGGTCAGAGACGGAGTGCGGATTTAATGGTTGCGGGGGAAGGATTTGAACCTTCGACCTCCGGGTTATGAGCCCGGCGAGCTACCAGACTGCTCCACCCCGCCTGCGCATTGTATTGGGCGCAGCGGAAGCGGGTCAACACGATCTCGGAAGATCGCGCGCGCGAAGTCAGGGCTTGGAATTCAGATCGGCTTTTCCGGTTTCGAGATCCACCGGCACCGACACGTGCTCGTGCGCGATCAGCCACTTGCCGTGGATCTTCTTGTATCCGTCGGTGACGCGAAAGGTGAGGTCCATCGGCGCGCCGTTCGCACCCGTGCAGCTAAAATGCTGGATGTTGTGGCCGAAACCGAGGTCCGCGCCGGCGTCGATCGCGAGATCGGTCATCTCCATCGTCGGCGCGCTCTTGCACCCCGCGAGCACGCCTTCCCAATCTTTCTTGTACGCGTCCCATCCGGTGTATTGGCGCGGAGGAATTAAATCGAAAATGACCAGACCCGAGCTGTGCTCGTAGTTCGCCATGATCTTCGCCGCATCTTTCGCATTCACCGCCGCGACGAAATTTGCTTCGAGCGCTTTTATCGCCGTAACGCTGGCCGGATCCGAATCCGCCGCGCAGGCAATCGAAATAGAGATCGCCACGAGCGCGATCATGATGGCGTAAACCGGTAGCTTTCGCATCGTTCTTGTCTATTAGGCGGACGCCGCCCCGTCAAGCCGCATCGACGCGAATGCGCCCGCGGCTCAGCCCGCGAGGATGCGGATATTGCAGTGCCGATGAACCTTGCCGAACTCGATAACTTCCTTCTCGGCCGGATTTGCGTCCGGCTTCGAGTCCGTGAGCATCAGTTGTTTCGCAACCGCGCCGTCGATTCCGTCGGCCTCGACGTCGAGGTTGTGATCGTCGCAGATGATGAATGCCATGTAAGAACGCTCCTTCAAACCGTCAAAGCTATCCGACCGGGCGCCGCGTGTCATTATCCCGTCGGTCCTGACCTTGGAGCTTTCAGTAAGGCGCCTCCGAGATATCGCTATGCATTTCTTGACATATATGGCAGACTTGCCATAGAATTCGATGGTGCCGGTAGAAAAGCTCAGACCTATAATCTGGGTGCGGAGCAGCAAGGAAGACCTGAAGCGATTCCCGGATCTGGCCCAACGTCATATCGGATTCGCCCTCAAGATGGCCCAAACGGGCGACAAGCATCCCGACGCCAAACCGCTGCACGGATTCGGCGGCGCGAGCGTGCTCGAGATTGTCGACCACTACGATCGCGGCACCTACCGCGCTGTCTATACGGTCCGATTCGCCGAAGCCATTTATGTCATCCACTGCTTTCA
Organism: Binataceae bacterium (SeqCode); assembly: GCA_049281755.1. Taxonomy (GTDB): domain Bacteria; phylum Desulfobacterota; class Binatia; order Binatales; family Binataceae; genus JBARDN01. Next base: position 4,328 of record JBAPSR010000298.1, on the reverse strand, counting down.
GAAGAAATCGCGACACGGAATCGCCACCAGCCAACGCGACATTAACTTGATCAGAGAACGGCTTGCGAGGGCAGAAGAAATTCATCGAAAGAGCTTCACTTAAACACGCCACTTTGGAGGTGCGGTCGTTATGAGCAGGCCCGACTATGAAATCAGCAGCGGAAACGTGTTCCGGGATCTCGGCCTTCCCGACGCTGAAGAACTCGACATCAAGGCCAATCTCGCCATCGAGATCGGCCGCATGATTCGCCGGCGCGGCCTCAGCCAGAGTCAGGCGGCATCCGTGCTAGGCGTCGATCAACCGCGCGTCTCGGCGCTGATGCGCGGGCATCTCGAAAAATTTTCGATGGAGAAACTCTGCGACTATCTGCGTGCCTTCGGCTGTGACGTCAATATCCGGATCCAGCAAGGCAAGCGCCGCACGGCATCCCACAGGCCGGGTAAATTGACGATCAGCGTCTCCTAACCGAGCGGCCGCAAAGTCAAATTCTCCTCCCGCGACGCGGCGCCTTCACGCATCGGCTCGATTGTGTGGTAAGCGTCAGAGCGATGCGAACGACCAAGGAGCTTTCACGATGAGCCTTAAAGGAAAAGCCGCGGCGATTGGAATCGGCGAACTCAAGCCGATCAAAGAGCCCGGCCCGACCACCACCGCGCTCGGCCTGATGGCCACGGTCGCCGCCGAAGCGATCGCTGACGCGGGTCTAGAGAAAAAAGATATCGACGGCTTCCTGGTCGGGATGCCGTTCTCCGACCCCGGCTTTATCTATCCCGCGAGCGCCGCCGAAGTGATGGGCCTGCACGTCAGGATGCTGAACGTCGTCGATATCGGCGGAGCGAGCCCCGCCGGGATGATCTGGCGCGCGGCCGCCGCGATCGACGCCGGGATGTGCAACGCGGTGCTATGTATCGTCGCCGACATGAATCGCGCCGGTGATCAGCGTCCGCCGACTATCTCCGTGCAGCGCGAATTCGAATCGCCCTACGGCAATATCGGCGCGAACTGCGGCTACGCGATGATCGCGAATCGCCACATGTTCGAGTTCGGCACCACGCCCGAGCAGATGGCGAAGGTCGCAGTCGATCAGCGCACCAATGCGCTCAAGAATCCGCTGGCGACTTTCAACGACAAGCCGCTCACGATCAAGGAGGTCTTGGCCTCGCGCATGATCGTCGATCCGCTGCATCTCTATGAGATCGTAAGCCCCGTGACCGGCGGCGCCGCCGTGATCGTCGCGTCGCCGGAGATCGCCAAGCGCGCGAAGCATCCTCCCGTATGGCTGCTCGGCGCGGGCGAGTACGCGAATCACGCGACCATCACCTATGCGCCATCGCTGACCGAATCTCCGATCAAGATCGCCGCCGACGCCGCGTTCAAGATGTCAGGGCTCGAGCGCAAAGACATGAACTTCGTCTGTCCCTACGATTGCTACACGATCACCGTGATCGTCACGCTCGAGGACGCGGGCTTCTGCAAGAAAGGACACGGCGGCCGCTTCGTCGAGGAACACGACCTCACCTACAGCGGCGATTTTCCCTGCAACACGCACGGCGGCCAATTGTCGTTCGGGCAGCCGGGACTTGCGGGCGGAATGAGCCACGTGACCGAGGCGATTCGCCAACTGATGGGCCGCGGCGGAGAGCGCCAGGTGAAAAACGCAAAGCTCGGCTACGTCAACGGCAACGGCGGAATCATGAGCGAGCAAGTCGGCCTGGTGCTGGAGCGCAGATCATGAGCGAATATCTGAAACCACTTCCGAAACCTTCTCCGACCAGCCGCCCGTTCTGGGACGCCGCGCGCCGCCATGAGCTCAAGCTGCAGCGATGCGCCGCGTGCGGCAAGTTCATCTACTATCCGCGCCCGCGATGCCCCTATTGCTTCGGCGACAAGCTCGAATGGCAGCAGGTCAGCGGACGCGGCAAGGTTTACAGCTATACGATCGTGCGCCGCGCGTCGCATCGCTCGTTCGCCGATCCCTACGTGCTCGCGATCGTCGAGCTCGAGGAAGGTCCGCGGATGACGACCAATATAGTAGCCGCGCCCGAGAGCGTCCGCGTCGATCAGAAGGTCGTCGTTCACTTCGACGACGTGACGCCCGAGAACACGCTGGTGAAGTTCAAGCCCGCCTGATTCTGCGCTCGAGGCCGTCCAGGAATTTTTTCAGCGCCGCATCGCGAGTAGCGGCGCGCGCCTGTGCGAGCGAGTTCATCGCGCGCCGCGGAAGGCCAGTCTTGTGGAAGCTGCTCGCAAGCCAGGCGAACGCCTGCGCGCGAGTCTCGCCGGTGAGTCCCAAGCGCAGCGCCTGCTCGTAGTTCGGAATCGCCTCGGCTTCCCGCGCGTTGTTATCGTGGAACAGTGCGAGTTCGTAATACGCCGATGCGCGCGCGCTTCGGGTGCGCGCCTGTTCAATCGCCGATTGTAGTCGCGCGAGATTTCGGCGGCGCTTCATCGCGCGTCCTCACGCCAGCAGGACCGCAACGATCCCGGTGAGAAAGATTCCATCGAAGGTGCCCGCGCCGCCGATCGACGCTACCGGCGCGCCCAGTTCGCGCAGCCGGCGGAGGTTCAGCAGGTCCGCGCCGATTAACGTGCCCATCACGCCGCTGACGTATGCGACCGCGTCCGCATGATGCGAAGTTGCGCCGAGCAATCCTCCGACGATCGCGGCGACGATCGGCGGGATAAGCATCGGCGTCGCAATTCCCATCCCGGGAACTGGCCGTGCGAAGCGATGCACCACGAGCGTCACGATCGCGGTGCCGAGAATCGCCGGAATGAAAATCGCGGGAAAATGGATCAGCACGTAGGCGCTTATCGCCACCGGGACAATCGCGCCGCCGACGTTGATCGCAACGGTCGTCGTGCCGCTCGCGTAGCGCATCGGAACCTGGTAGCGAACGCCGAACCGCCGCACCATCGCAGCGGGATGCACCGGTCCGCCTTCGACCTGTGTGATTGGGATATTAAAATAGCTGCCGACGAAGCTCACGAGCAGCGCGATGAACGCGAGATGGGGAGGCAACCCGAGCGCGACGAAGACATAGTTGATGACGTGGATCTCGATCAGTACAAACAGAAACGCGAGGCCCAGAAGAAAAATCACCGCGTAGATGAATACGAAGGGGGCGAAGATCACCGCGCGACAATATCAAGCACGCACAGAGCATCATATCGCGCGGCCGACGCGAAGATTTTCGCGGTCGGCGCGGCACTGCGATGGCGCAATTCGCAAGTTACCGGTAATTTTTGCCCGAGCGCAAAATCGCCCGGCCGGATTCGCGAGCAATCTCAATGGCAGCCGTTTGGCACGGCTTTCGCTCTCCTAAACGACAACACCTGTGATCAGGAGGCGTATTTTTATGAACCGAATTTATTCTCTATTGACAGGCGCCGTAATCGTCGGTGCGCTCGCTGTCCCCGCTTTCGCTCAGGATGCGGCTCCAGCGGTGACCGGAGTCGTACAGAAGGGGAACACGACGATCGTCTTCCAGCGCACGAACGACGGACTCAACATGGACGAGCTGAAAGCGTTCGGAAAAGTCGCCAACGACGACCCCGCGCTCGCGAGCAAGATTGCGCGCAACCCGCAAATCGTCGCCAACGATTCCTTCGTCGGCAAGCATCCCGCGTTCCAGCAGTTTCTGAGCCAGTATCCCAACGCGCGCGAGGACATCGAGAACAATCCCGGCAATTTCGTGTCGCCGGTCAATGGCTCCTCTTTCCAGCACGCGTTGCCCGGTATGAAAGATAGCGCGAACTGAATCACAACTCCGGTTTTGCACGATTGATGATCACGTTGGGGCGGCCATTCAGGGCCGCCTCTCTCTTTATTCTCCCGCGCCCGTCTTCGCACCGGCGCAACCCGTCACCCGCTCTTGTGCCGGCGCGCGCATCGGATAAAATCGCGCGCAGCGATGAACCAGCAATATCGTAACGAGTTGCTCGAAATCCTCGTGCGCGAGGCCTACGTCGAGCGCGAGGTCACGCTCTCATCCGGCAAGAAGTCGGACTACTACCTCGATTGCCGCCGCGCGATCTTTCTGCCGCGCGCCGCGTTCCTTGCCGGCGAGTTGATGCTCGAGCTCGCGGTCGCCGCGGGAGTCGAGCAGGTCGGCGGGATGGCGGTCGGCGCGATTCCGGTGACCGACGCGATTATCGCGGCCGCATATCGCCACAATCTAAATCTGCGCGGATTTTTCGTGCGCAAGGAAACCAAGGCGCACGGCCTCCAGCAGCGGGTCGAAGGCGCGTTCCAACCAAACCTCAAAACCGCGGTGGTGGAAGATACCAACACCACCGGTGGCTCGACCCTCGAGGCGCTCGCGGC
>JBAPSR010000297.1:0-10630 GCA_049281755.1 Binataceae bacterium (SeqCode) | reverse complement strand
CTGCTCCGGCCGGTCCCTGCGGACGCGCGCAATCGGGAAAGACTCCGCGCGCGGCGCCGAAAGCGCCGCGCAACGTCCGCGGCGCGAAGCAGGTGGGACCGTAATACTCGCCGAGCAGGAAGAACTGAATCTCCGTCAAATCGCCGACGCATGACCCGATCCGCAAGTAGTCGCCAAGCGCGCCGGACTGGCGTCCCAGCTCGCTTCGCGTCATCGGAAAGGATCCGGCGTGCGGGTTGTCAGGATTGCCGTAGAGCAACGCGCTGATCCGGAAAAAGAATCGCAGCGCTGCCGCAGCCGATCTGAACCTCGGACTGAATTCGCGATTCATGCGCCCCCCTTTTTCCCGGCCCGTCGGCCGCGCAGGGCAAGCGGCGCGGCGCCAGAGCCAGAAGCGGCGGGCCGTCATCGCTGGGCCGCCCGCCCTTTCGATGCATACCTAGCGCATGCATGGCGCGTATGTCAACTGTTAGACACATTAAATATCTATTAGTTAACATACTGCTTATATTAATAATCCTACAACATGTCTGGCTCGCCGAAGCGGACCGTCGCCCGGCTAGGCGCGCTGATTATACTTGCCCATCGCGCGCTCCAGCCCCTCGCCGACGATCGCCTCGACCGCCTCGGCCGCGCGCGCCAGGGCCGGTGCGAACGCCTCGAGCTCGGCCGCGCGCATCGGACGCAGCAGGTAGTCGCGCGGGTCGTCGCCCTCAGCCGGACGGCCCAGGCCTATCCGCACGCGGATAAAATCCGTGCTGCCCAGCGACTCCGCGATCGAGCGCACGCCGCGGTTTCCGGCGTCTCCGCCGCCTTGTTTGATCCGCAGGCGCTGCGCTTCGAGATCCAGCTCGTCGTGGACGACGATCAGATTGGCAGGAGGAATTTTGAAGTATCCGAGGAGCGCTGAGACGCAATCGCCGGCGGAGTTGTAGAACGTTTCGGGTTCGACCAGGATCGCGCGGCGGCCGGCCAGCTCGGTCTCGGCGGTGACGCCGGAGAATCGCCGGCGGCTGAGTTCAACCTTCTTGCTGCGCGCCAGACGCTCGAGCGTCATGAATCCGGCATTGTGGCGCGAGCGCGCGTAGTCACCGCCCGGATTGCCGAGACCCGCCACCACCCATTCGATCGCGGCGCGCGATTCGCCCGGTCCGTCGGCGGCAGAACGTTTCTGCCGGCGAAAGCCGCCGAACAGCTTGCCGAGCTTGCTCATCGCAGGCGGCGCGCGCCCGCGGGCGGCGCGGCAATCAGAGGCGCAAGCGCACGAAACAGCGCGCGCATCTCGGCCGGGGTTCCGATCGAGATCCTGAGCGCGTCACGCAGCATCGGAGTCGCGAAATGCCGGACCAGGATTCCCGCCTGCCGGAGTCCCCGCACAACAGGTCCAAGGTCGCGCCCCGCAATTCGCGCGAGCACGAAGTTGGCCTCCGACGGCGCCACCGCGAAGCCGAGCTTGCGCAACCGCAGCGTCGCGTTCGCGCGCGTCGCCTTCACGCGCTTCATATTACGCCGCATCCATGCGCCGTCGCCGAGCGCGGCGGCTCCGGCGGCCAGCGAGATCCGGCTCAAGTTGTAGGAGTCTTTGACCTTGAGCAACGCGTCGATAACTGGCGGATGCGCAAAGCACAGTCCCAGGCGCATCCCGGCCAGCGAATATGATTTCGACAGCGTGCGGAAAATCACCAGGTTCGGATGACGCCGCAGGAGGCGCAGCGCGTTGTCCTTGGCAAAATCGACGTAGGCCTCATCGACCACCAGCAGCCGGCCCTCGAGCGCGCGCGCGAGCGCGCCGAGTTTGGCGATCGCCGTGAAGCTGCCCGAGGGCGAGTTTGGATTGCAGACGATCGTCAGCCGCGCGCGCGCCTGCGCCAGCTGCTTAAGCGGAAGCGTGAAGTCGTTGCCGAACGCGATCCTGACCACCCGCGCCTCCTGGACCTCGGCAAGAGTGTCGTACAGCGAATAGGTCGGCACCGGATAGGCAACCTTGTCGCCCCGCCCGAGCGCGGCTCGGAACACCATCGCGAGCAACTCATCGGAACCGTTGCCGGCAAGGATCATGTCGCGCGGCACACCGTAGCGGCGCGCCGCCTCGGCGATAAATTCGTCGCCACGCGGCGCAGGGTACAACCGCAGAGCGTTGCGCGCGGAACGCTCGACGGCGCGGCGCACCTTCGGCGAAGGCGGATATGGATTTTCGTTGGTGTTGAGCTTGATCAGGCGCTCGCCGGCGCGCGGCTGCTCGCCGGGCATGTACGCGGCCATCTTGTCGATCGAACTGCGGAACATCAGGCCTCGTTTCCCGACGCCTGCGGGTCGCGGCGGTTTCTGCTTGCGCATCATCTCGATCATCCTGATCATCCGAGCGGCAACTCGACGCGCGCGCCTCTGCGCGCCGACCTGTAGCACGCGTCGATCGCCTCGACCGCGCGCAGGCCATCGGCGCCATCCGGATACGGCGCCGCGCGTCCGGCGATCGCTTCGGCAAAATTGTGCGCGAGCGCGCGAAACGGCGCCAGTAGATCGCGTGGGTCGAAAGCGGCCATGATCTCGGCGCGGCTGAAGCCGGGCGCCTCGGTGCCGTCGCCGCGTAAGATCGAAAGGTCGTTTCGCGGATAGCCCATCATCACCCTGCCGGCGCTACCATAAATCTCGATCGCGGAGAGTCCGGGAGTGCTGCTCCAGCTAGCCTCGAGCACTCCGAGCGCGCCCGAGCGAAAGCGCAAAATCGCGACGCCCGTGTCCTCGACGTCGATCTGCTTGCCGAGCGTGGCCACTTGTCCATCGACGGCCGCGACCGCGCCGAGATACCAGATCGCCAGATCGGCGATATGGACGCCGAGATCGAGCATCGCGCCGCCTCCCGATTCGCTCGCCGTGGTGAACCATCGCTGACCCGGCGCCCATCCTTGCGGGCCTCCATGCGACAGGCGGGCGCGGATGAAATGCGGAACGCCGATCGCGCCCGCATCGAGCGCGCGCTTGACCGTGGCTTCGATCGCTCCGTAGCGCCTTTGCATCGCGACCATCAGCACGCGCCCTGCCGCGTGCGCGGCCTCGACCATTCGGCGTGCGTCGGTGACATTTGGCGCCATCGGCTTTTCGCACAGCACGTGCGCGCCCGCGGCGATCGCGGCCAGCGTGTATTCGCAATGCAGATAGTTGGGAGTCAGGATCACGACCGCGTCGGGCGTTTCGCGCGTGAGCATCGCGGAGAAATCATCGTAGGTTTCAGGACGCGCGCCGGCGTCGGGCCAGATCGTCGCAGCGACCCGGCGAGCTTTGTCGAGCGTGCGGCTCTGCAGCGCTACAATTCTGAAATCGGCGACGCTTAAGAGCGCGGGAATATGCGCGCGCTCGGCAATCGCGCCGGTTCCGGAAATTGCGACCCTGATCATCTTTTCACCTTGCCGCCGACGGTGCGCGCGCCGATTGCCGCAACCAGCCAGTCCAGATACGGCGCAGAGCCGCCCTCGACCTCGAGCGCGAGCAGTTCGGGAACCTCATACGGATGCAGCTCGCGCACGCGGCGTTCGAGAGGACGACTTTCACCGAACCGGCGGATCGCATCGCGCTCATTCCTGGACGTCCCGCCCGACCTCGCGCCGGATTTCGCGCAGCATCCGCTTTCTGAACTCGCGCGCCGTGCATCGAAACTTGAACGCCTTGCGCCGGTTGATGAACAGCACCGGAACTTCCTGCCCGTAGAGCGTCTCGAGCTCCGGCCGCTCATCGATCTCGACCCGCTCAAGGCGCGCGTCAAAGCGCTGCAGCTCGGCGCCGAGCACTTCTTCCATCTCGTGGCAGAGCTCGCAATCGCGGCGTGTGTACAGGATAAGCTCGATCATTTCGCGCGGTCCGACGGACCTCCGCTCCACTTTATCCGCGAACGAAAGGCAGTCCAAGCCAGATCCGATTTCGCCGCGCCGTTCACTTGATCGTGTTGGGACGGATGATGTTGATCGGAATGGCGAGAGTCTTCTTGACCAATTCGGTGACCGAATGAATCGGCATCGGCACAATCGACGGATTATCGGTCGGACCATAGACATGCATATAGGCCGCGATCAACTCGCTGGTGCCGCCTGAGACATTCGCGCCGATCAGCGGAATTTTGCTGACCAGCCAGTTGACCGTGCTGAATGGATACAGCGCGAAGCTCAGGTCCACCGTGTTCTGCGCGAGGTCGAGGCTGCCATTGGCAGTAATCGCCATGACCGGACCCTGGATCACGAATTGCTCGGTCCAGAACACGCCGCCCACGCCCTTCAAATCCACGAAGATGGTATCGAACGGAAGGCCCGAAATCCGGGGGTCGGGAAAATTCGCGGTCAGCCAACTCTTGATATCGATCATCCCGAGCATGCGCGAGATCACGGTGAAGTGATTGATCGTGCCGTTGCGCATGGTCAGCGAGATCTTGCCGGCCAGCGTCTGAAAGAAATCCGAGTTGGTGTCGGCCCACAGATCCGCCGCCACCCACATCTTGCCCAGCACCGGAGATTCCTTGTGTTTGCCAGAGAGCAGGAACAAAGGCGCGGAATCGATATCGACGACCTTGCCTTTTATATGGATCCAGTCGTCCTTCTGGCGTCCGATAATCTCCAGATCGATTTTTCCGCGGAATGAATTCGCGTTGAAGTTCCAGACCCGCCAATCCCCATGATCGTAGCTGAAATCAGTCGCGATATTGCTCATCGGAAAGACCCCGAGATGGCCCTTGGCGACTTGCACGCGGCCCCTGACCGGCAGCGGAAAATGGGTCGGCGGCGTGGACGGCGACCACGGCATCCGGATGAACTTCAAGACCTCGAAGTCGAGCTCCTGCGCGTTGGCGTCGATGTGGAGCACGGGATGCTCCAGGTCCGCGATCGACATCGAGAACGCCAGCGCCTGTCCCTCCAGCGTGGACGCCGGCATCGCGACCTGCATCGTGCGGCGAGTGAAAGTGATGGTGGCGCCCTGCACTATCATCGGCGAGCGCATGAAGCCGAATTTTACTTCGCCCTTGTTGAGCACGAACCTGCCGTTGGCGAGCACGTCGCCGTGGCGCGCGGGATCGGCGTGCAACTCGATCTTGCCGCCGATCGGCCCGGTGATCTGCAAGTCGGTCGGATCGACCACCAGCGCGAGCCACAGTCCGGCTTCCATCTGATGAATGTCGATAGTTGCCTTGCGAACGCTGGCGCCGTTGCGGTTGAAGCTCAGCACGCCGTTGACGGTCCCGTCGCCGCCGGTAGTCGCGACCGCGACATGATCGAGCGTGAGCACGCCCGGCTCGATAGTAATAGCGCCGCGGCGAAACTCCACCGGTGCGGGCGTGCCTTTCACGCTGAGCACCAGTCGATTGGCTTCCAGGCGGATCAGATACTTGTCGGGAGGCGCCGGTAGGTCGGGACGAAGGATGCCCTCGGCGTTGAACGCGATTCCGATTCTGCCCCCGACTGACGCAAGCCGTTTGCGCGCCTCGAACTTCAGCGCCTCCATCGCGCGCATCTCGGCCGCGTAAAGCTCGGCCACGTCGGCGTCGGCCTTGAACGCGAGCCGGTAGGGAATCCGGCTGAGACCTCCTGCGAGATCGAGCCGCACCGCGATATCGCTCAGCTGGGAGCGGCCTAAAGTCGCGGAACCCTGGCTCGCGTTCAGGATCCCGCCCGAGTAATTCAGCGCCACGACCAGATCGGAAATCGGCGGCAACCGCAGATCGGCGGGCAACGGAAACGCCGCGCGCGAAAACACGGCTGAAAACTGCAAGCCCTCGCGAATCGAGTCGAGCGGATTTAAGCGGAACTTCGCGACAGTAGAGGTGAATTCGGCGTCGTCGAGCGACAGGTTTGCCGCGCTGACCTGATCAAGCGCGGCGCTGACCGAGCGCGGCACCTCGCGAATACGCCGCAGCTGAGCGCGGACCGCGACCGCATCCACCGCGATACCGCCGACATGAATCCGGAACTTGGGATCCTTGCCGAATGGATCCGTAACTTCGGCATCGCCCGAGAAAAGTTCCTTCCCGGCATGATTGACCACCACTCGATGCAGGATCGAGGACTCGGCCGACGCGGAGAATTTCATGCTGATCGAGTATGCGCCCAGTGGGTCTGGACCGCTCAGGTCCCTCCCGGTAAGGGTCAGGCCCTTGAAGCTCATGTCGCCGCTGCCGGTGGCGGTGCCGTCATCGCCGAGCGCGAAATCGAACTTTCCCGCGCTCTCGCCCTCTGCCCGAAGCGCGCCGGCTGCCGTCAGCGGTCCGAGCCGCGCATTCCAGTACATCACCCTGCCGCTGGCGACCTGATGCGGCGGCGTCTCGCGCCCGACTCCGCCGCGCAGATGTCCTGCTATGCGCAGGCCGGCCAGCGGCTCGCGCACCAGCCGCGCGTCGAACGCGACATGCCAAACGGCGGAATCCCAACGCTTTCGATACGCGGTCATCCCGACGTGATCGACCAGCGCAATTCCCATCGCGTCGCGAACCGTGGCGTTGGTGATCTCGATTCGCCATGCGACGTTGCCAAGATCGTGCAGCGGTATGAGCAGCCCCTGCACCGCCTCGGCGCCGGAGCGCGGCAGCGGCACCGCCGCGAGCTCGGAAGAACTCATCGGGACTGTTATGTCGGGACTCTCGAGCGTGAGGCCGTAAAGCGGCAGCCCGCGCGAGAACAATAGCGCGTGGTAGCTGATCGTGGCCTCGACGCGCGAGAGCTTGACGATCTCGTGCGACCCGCTGACCACGTGCGGATCGTCGAGTTCGATCACAAGATGATTTCGCAGACGAAGGTGAGAGCTCGCGGCGGCGATTTCAAGGCCGGTGCGCTTCTTCACCGCCGTCAGCATCGCGTCCACCAATCGCGCGCGATTCAGATAGACGCCGACCGCACCGGCGGCCGCAAGGACCACAATCGAGAGAAGAACAATCGCGGCGAGCCGCAGGATTCGCATTCTTGCCCGCTGGGGCCCTGATCGTCCGCCCGGCTTGGGCGGGCAGCTAGCAGGCGCGCGGCGCGCCTAATCGCCCTCGGCCATTTCCTCACCGGCCGTTTCAGAGAACCCGGCGCGATGCTTGTTGCGCAGCGCGGTCTTGAGGACCCGATTGCGCATGCGAACCGACTTGGGCGTGACTTCGACCAGCTCCTCCTCGTCGATCCATTCGAGCGCGAGGTCGAGCGTCATCGGGCGGGCCGGCGAGATCCGCACCGCTTCGTCGTGGCCGGTCGCGCGCATGTTCGAAAGCTTTTTTTCGCGGCACACGTTGACCGGCAGATTTATCTCGCGCGAGTACTCGCCCAGGACCATCCCTTCGTAAACCGGCTGGCCCGGCGAGATGAAAAAGCGCCCGCGCTCCTGCAGATGGAAAATAGCATATGCGGTCGCGGCGCCTTCGCGATCTGAAACCATCGCACCGTTGGCGCGCGACAGGATCGGCCCCGCCCACGGAGCGTACCCATTGAAGAGCGAATTCATCACGCCGCTGCCGCGCGTATTCTCAAGGAACTTGCCGCGAAAGCCGATCAGGCCGCGCGCCGGAACGTCGTATTCGAGCCGTACGCGCCCGCCCGCATGCGTCACCATCGTGCGCATCTTTCCCTTGCGCACCGAAAGCAATTGCGTGACGGTGCCGATATGCTCTTCCGGGATATCGATCATCAGCAGCTCCATCGGCTCGAGCACCTGCCCGCCCGACTGGCGCGTGAGGACCGTAGGCTTCGAAACCTGGAGCTCGTAGCCCTCGCGGCGCATGGTCTCGACGATCACGGCGAGCTGCAATTCGCCGCGGCCCATGACGCGCCACGCGTCGGGCGAAAGCTGTTCGACCCGGATACTGACGTTGCGCCGCGATTCGAGATCGAGCCGCTCGCCGAGTTTGCGCGAAGTAACGTAGTCGCCTTCGCGCCCCGCCCACGGCGAGTTGTTCACCGAAAAAGTCATCGCGACGGTGGGTTCGTCGATTCGAATTGGCGCGAGCGGACGCGGATTTTCGAGGTCCGCGATCGTTTCGCCAATCGCAACGTCCTCGAGCCCGGCGATAATTACGATATCTCCCGCTTTCGCCGACTGCGCTTCGACCCGCTTGAGCCCCTGCCAACTATACAGATGCGCGATCTTTGCGGTGATCCGCGTGCCGTCGAGGCGGCATAGCGAATAGTTCTGGCCAACGTTGATCGAGCCCGCGAGCATCCGGCCAATCGCCAGGCGCCCGACGTAGTCGTCGTAGTCAAGATTGTTGACCTGGAGCTGCAAGGTGGCGTCCGGATCAACCTCGGGGCCTGGCAGATGCTCGACGATTCCGTCGAACAGCGGGCTTAGATTGGTGCCGGGAATCTCGAGCTTGCTGGTCGCGGTCCCGGTGCGGGCGTTGGTGTAGAACACCGGGAAATCAAGCTGCACGTCGTTCGCTTCAAGATCGATGAAGAGGTCATAAACCTCGTCCAGAACTTCGGCCGGACGCGCGTCGGAACGATCGATCTTGTTGATGCAGACGATCGCGGACATTCCGGCTTCGAGCGCCTTCTTCAGCACGAAGCGGGTTTGCGGCAGCGGACCCTCGGACGCATCGACCAGCAGCAGGATCCCGTCAACCATCGAAAGCGTGCGTTCGACCTCGCCGCCGAAATCGGAATGGCCGGGAGTATCGACGATATTGATCCGCGTCGAGCCCCACACGATCGAGGTGTTTTTCGCCATGATCGTGATGCCGCGTTCGCGCTCGAGCGCAAACGAGTCCATCACGCGATCCTGCACGTTCTCGTTGGCGCGGAACACGCCCGATTGACGCAGCATCGCGTCCACCAAGGTGGTCTTGCCGTGGTCAACGTGCGCCACTATTGCGAGATTTCGGATGTCTGGTCGTCGCATGTTCTGGAAGCGGATACTAAAGCGCGGCCGAGCCGTGCCGGTTCGCCCGCGTGACGCGATTATAGCTGCTGCAAGCGGTCGAGTAAACGCAGCTTGTGAAAATAGCCCGGAACGCCTGCGCGCAAGCCTACGGCGTCGGCGCGAGCTGCTTTTGCTCGTGCTGCTTCAGACGATTCAGGATTTCGCGAAAATTCTCGACCTCGCTCACCTTCCAGGTTCCCGACTCGCGCTTGAAATGAATCCCCCAGGTCTGGCCTTTGCGGTCGGTGAACTTGGTGTATGCCGTGTCGCCGCTGCGATGCATCAGCACGATCGCGCCGAGGATCGCCGCCGCCGGCATCTGCACGTCGCGGTCGCCGTCTTCGACTTTCTGCTTGGCCTGCGCTTCGACCAGATCGGCCGCCGGCTTCGACAGCATCGCCATCGCCGCCTGTCCAACCAGCGCTCCCAACGGATTGTTGGCCGCCTGCTCCTGGATCATCTGCTTCCCTGCTCCCTCGACCACGCTCTGAAAATCGACGTAGCGCGCCGCGGCGTCACCGTCACGGGCGTCGATCGCCTGCTTCATCCACAGAACCGACCAGGTCGGAGAATTCGGGATGTAATATCCGAGCCACCATCCCAGGACGATGAGCACCAGGACTGCGGTGAAATGGCGCAGCGCGAAACGCAGCATCAGGGATTTATCCTGCCCGCTTAAGGTTTAGCGCACAAACTCATCGAGGTTTCAGTAGGCTTGCGGCGGCCTTGTCGAGCATCCAGACCAGCTCGCCATCTTCGGGCGCGATCAGTTGGGCGGGAAAGCGGTCGGGATCGCGCGGACCCTCGATCACGTCGCGCACCGCCTCGGCCTTGCCCGCTCCGGTCGCGATAAACATCAGCCGCTGCGCATGATTCGCGAGCGCGGCCGTGAACGTGATTCGATTCGGCGGATCGGCGTCAACCTTGACCGGGATCACGATGCGCTGGGTTTCATGCAGCGCGCTCGTGTCGCCGGGAAAGAGCGAAAGCGTATGACGATTATCGCCCAGCCCGAGCATCACCAGATCGAAGCGCGGCAGATCGCCCGCGCCGGCATTGAACGCGCTGCGCAATTCTTTCTCATATGCGAGCGCCGCCGCCTCGGGCGCGAGCTCGCCGGCAATCCGATGAATCTGCGCCGGCTTGAGCGGCAGCTTCGACAGCATCGTGCGATTCGCCATCGCGTAGTTCGAGAGCGGATCGGATGCGCCAACGCATCGCTCATCGCCCCAGAAGAATTGCACTTCTTTCCAATCGACGCTCAGCTCGAAGCGCTCTGCGATTACTTCGTAAACCCCGGCCGGAGTGCGGCCGCCCGAAAGCGCGATCATAAACTCGCCGTGAGTGCATACCGCCTCGCCCGAATAGTGGACAATTTCCTCCGCAGCGTGAACGTACACCGACTTTGGATCGTCCAGAACAATAATCTTGGGCTCGCTCATCAATCTCTCGCAATTCAAATTGCAGCCAGGGACGCTTTACCGCTTGAGTAGTTCGAGCGCGTGGTTGACGACGTTTTCGACCGTGAAGCCGAAATGCTTCATTACGTCCGCGGACGGTCCCGAGGCTCCGAAGGTCGTCATCCCGACGACGCTGCCGTCCAGTCCGACCCATTGGTACCAGCACATCGGCACGCCGGCTTCGATCGCCAGGCGCTTTCGAATCGCGGGTGGAAGCACCGAGTCGCGATAGCTCGCGTCCTGTTTCTCGAACAACTCGAAGCTCGGCATCGAGACGACGCGCACCGCCCGCCCCTGCTTTT